>JBFLYD010000045.1 GCA_040756905.1 Acidobacteriota bacterium | reverse complement strand
TATGTTAAATAGAAGACTTGGAAAAACATTAATTTTTGTATGCACTGATGTACGCCTTCTCAATATTGCAAAGATTGAGGGTTTTATTACCATAAATCCTGAAGAGTCTTCCTCATTTGATTCTTAGTGCTAACTTTTTCATTAATTTATAAACAAAAAAGGCGAAGAAAATCATTTGATTCCCTCCGCCTTTTTTTGATTTTAACTATTATTTGTTAATTTTTTTAGATTCTCACCCTCTGTTGATTCTCAGTCAATTTTATTTTTGAAAGGTATTCCAGGAAAAATGCAAGGAAAACCATTAAGAAGCCGCCTGCAAAGAATGCAATCATTACATTCAATCGCTTCTTTGGTTTTATCGATCGCTCTGGAATTATCGGGTACTTATGGATTTTAAATTCCTGTATGTTATTTTTAAGGAATTTAAAGTTCTCAACTTGAATCTGGGATGATTCTATACTTCTCTGGAGTTCTTCTGAATTCTTTTTATAATTTATTCCTAACATTTCTAAGTCATATTGAAGAGATTCTAAATTGCTTTTATGGTTATTTTCCAATATCTCTAATTGGTTTTTTAGGTCTTGCATTGATTTTTTAAAATTGTTTTCTAAGGTCTCCATCTGATTATTAAATTCCTCTAATGATTTCTTTAAAGATACTTCTAATAAATCGGATTCTCTCTGACTATCCTCAATTGTTTTCTTTAAATCCCTTTCTCTTAACTCCAAATCCAATGTCAAACGAGTTTGTAAGTCATTGTAATATCTTTGATTATTTTGCATATCATTTGTGTAAAGAAGAACTGCCATTGCATCATTTGGATTATTAGCCTGAACTTTCCTTCTCTCCTCTGCTAATTTGTCTAATCTTTCTTTTGTTTCTTTTAACTGCTGATTGACCACTTCTTTTTGTTTCAAAACAACAGAAAGGTCTTCTTTTGTTATTTCAATTTTTTTCTTCATATTTTCAATTTTTATTTTATGGTCTTCCTCAGTTGTTTTAATTTTATTTTCCAAATCTTTCTTCTTGATATTATAATCTTCTTCTGTAGTTTTGATTTTATTCTCTAAATCACTTTTTTTAATACTATAATCTTCCTTTGTAAGCTGAGTCCTTTTTTCCAAATTCTCTTTGTTTGTTTTATAATCCTCATCTCCAAAAATAATCTTGTTTTTTAAATTTTCAATCTTTATATTCAATTCTCGAATTTTTGTATCTATGTTATCTTTTTCAAGATTTATCCTGTCTCTGTAATGCTCTCGAAGTATCGAAGTAAGCTTTTCTAATACTAATTTAGCCTGATTTGGCTTTGCACTTTCAATGGACAAATCAATCAATGTTGTATCTCTTGGGATCTGTAATTTTATTTTTGGCATTTCTCCCTCTTTAAGGTTCAAATCTCTCATTATCTGCTCATCAAAAGTTCTTCCTTCGATTATTCCCTTCAAAGTAATAGGAGATTCTAATTCTCTCAACTGGACGTTTCCTTCGTTTAAAAATGCCACTCTTGGAGGCTGGATAATTGAGCTAATCTTATAAACCTTTGGAAGCATAAAGGAAACAACACCAGCAGTAAAAGTGGTAATAAAAGTCCCTAAAATTATAAGCCACTTCCATTTCCATAAAACAATAAGGTAATCCTTTAACTCAACTTCATCCGCTCCAAATTGCTCGCCTCTAAACTGATTTCTTCTCAATTGCTCATCCGATTTATACTGTTCCTCCATTTTTCCTCCTCAATGCTTATTATCACACTAAAAAAATTTCGTCAATGCGGTTTAGTTAACAATCTTTAATATAATTATGTAAATTTAGTTAATCAAGCTGTACAATTATAGCCAATCCCTGATATTTTCCTATCCTTCTACAAAAGGATTCTTGATCTTAACACCACCGATTATTTGTTCACCGGACAGATCTTCAGATAACAAAAATGCCGCACCACCTTTTATAGCAGCCTGAATGACCATAGAATCCCAAAAAGAATACTTATATTTGGAATGTATTTCTATAGCCTCTAATAAGGATTGTCCATCATTTACAACGACATCCCATCTCAAGAGGTCGCTTACAATTCCCCTCGCAAATTTTACATTTAATGGTTTTGATATATTCTTTGTTATGCTTACAAAGAATTCCTGTAGTACTTGGGTGCTTAGAATCCCAAGTCCGGAATCCCATAAATCCACCACAATTTTTTTAGCTGTCTCATGTTTCTTTTCCGCAGAAACATCATAGGCATAAATAATGATATTTGTATCTAAAAATACCTTATCACCTGGCATGAAGTTTTTCTCTTGATATTGTAATACGACCTTCTGTTCCAAGATCAAGCCCTACTTTAAGAAGCCTTAATTGTCTCTCTCTTGCTTTTTTATACCCTGTATCTTCTCTGACTTTCTCTTCAAGAGCCTCTCTCATAAGTTCGCTCAAAGATTTTTCTTTTTTCACTGCTATTAATTTAGCTTTTTTTAATAAGGACTTGGGCAATGATAAAGTTACATTCTGCCTATCCATAGTAATTTTCCCTCCTTAAATATTTCACATAAATATGTATATCACATTTTTTTGTGTTTATCAATTATCGGGTCAAATTATCGGGGGTCAGGTCTCAACATTTGACATTTCTGCATTAATCCTGGCTAATCCTATTTAGGTCACCATGGTAGGTTTTTATTTCTTTAATTCTTCTCAAGGTTTTCTCTTTTATATTTCCCCTTGCAGTTATACAATAAACTTCATTCTCAAAGGATAATCTTAAAGGTCTTGTCATTGGAGGAAAGATTGGAAAGGTTAATGAGAAATCAGCAAAATGTCAAATGTTGAGACCTGACCCCGTTTTTGCTGAACTTGTTTCATGGGTTGATTTGGGGGTTGCTTTTCGCAAGGCTAAAGCCTTGCCCTACATCTATTTATTTTTAACGTTCACTATAAATAGACTCACTCTATTTTCCCAACCTTTATTCCCAGCTCTCGCCTGTCTTCTCCTATGCCAAAATCAATCGGTCTCCAGGTTCTTGAAACCTCAAAATGAATCACAAACTTTTTCCACAACACTTTTTCTCCCAGATTTATCCTCACCTCATGCCACAGATTATCCTCCAACCTAATATTACTCTTCACGGATTCCTGATCACGGATCACTTTTATCTTCACTAATACTGGCCTCTCTTTCACATCAGGATTTCCAGCAGAAACAGGAATTAAAATCTCATCTTTATTTGTGTTAAATTCCATCATGGCTCTATCAGAAGTCCATCTGAATGGGAATTTTCTGATATCTTCCCATCCATAAAACCCAATCCCTTCCTCTCCAATTTCATCCCTGAAGTGAGCTTTTGCTACTCCTATTCCTAAATTCCTCGGGTCAGGTAAACCAAGGGTCTTTAAAGGATTCCATGTTCTTGATACTTTGAATGAAAAAAATATATCCTTTCCCAGATATTGAGGAAAATAATATGCCCTCATCATCCATTTATTCTCTCTTATCTTAAACTCCTCAAGAGGCTGTCCCTTTTTAAATGGATCCTCTGAGAAGAAAACTTTTACATCAAGGGGATTTTTCTCTAAATCAGGATGGGAAGCTATGACTGGAATAATTACAAAGGGCTTTTCAATAGTTTGAGTATATCCAGCTCCTTTTTTTGACCATCTATACTCTCCATAAGGTCCCTCTTCCCACTTATCAAATCCATAATCTTGCTTCCATCCAAACTCCTTTGTCCTTGAAGGAATGGAAAGAGATGTCATCGAATAGTATAAAAACACCCCTCCATAAACCAGAATTATTCCCCAGAAGAGTATCTTTTTCCAAATTTTGGGTTCAATTTTGGGGTCAGGTCTCAACATTTGACATTTCTACATTAATCTTATCTTAATCCCATTAAGGTCGATATGTGGTTTTTAAGGTCACTATGGTTACTTTTTTATTTTTCATTTTTTCTATGCTTTTTATTTCTTTAATCTTTCTCATTGTCTGATTTTCTAAGAGCTTCTTCAGCCACATCTTTAATCTTCAGAATTCTTCTATCAGTCTTAATCTTATCCTCAAATCTTCTTACAGCTTGAGAGACAGCTCCATAGTCCATCTCAAACAGTTCTCCTATCTCATTCAATGATAATGCGGAATATTTTTTTATCATGTACAATGCTATATGACGGTAAATGTTACGGTTTTTCTTTCTGAAGATTTCATCACTCTCTATTTCAAAGACCTCAGAGATTTTCCTTATTATTTCCTCAGCCATCAATGAGTCTGATCTGGCAATCCTGGTTTCGCTTATTTCTCTTTTCTGACCTATCGACACTATTTTTTCCTTTATCTTCTCAACAAACCATTCACTACCAAGAACGATACCTTTGTAAGTATTCTCGAGAGGGTTTTTCATATTTTTTCTTTCAAGAATAAATCTTTTGTATTTTTCTGCGGCTCGTTTTAAATCATCATCCAGCTGGTTCAGTATAAACGATGTATCTAACCTCTCTACCGAAGGCATTCCTTCTCCAATATATTCTAAAAAGCTACTCCATTTGTACTGTTCGATGTTCTTAACTATCCCTGCTCTTAAGGGATTTAAGTGAATATAGGCGGAAAGCTCTAAAGCGTAATTATCCTCATCAACAAGAATTGACTTATATCTTCCCTGAAATACCACTCCAACGATTTTATGGGCAGCCTTGAACCAGTTGGTGTAGGATGCATTAAGATAATGCATTCCATCTGTTATGTTTGCAAGGGGAGTCTTTATAAAAAGGTGATAATGATTATCCATAAGGCAATAGGAATAGCAAATGAAAGAGTACTTCTTAAAGGTTTCATTCAATTTCTCCAGGAATACTCTTTTGTCATTTTCTGAATAAAAGATTTTCTCTTTTCTGTTTCCCCTTGCAGTTACATGAT
This sequence comes from Acidobacteriota bacterium, assembly GCA_040756905.1. Lineage (NCBI taxonomy): Bacteria > Pseudomonadati > Acidobacteriota > Acidobacteriota bacterium. Next base: position 825 of record JBFLYD010000045.1, on the reverse strand, counting down.
AAACTGCATTCTCAAAGGATAATCTTAAAGGTCTTGTCATTGGATGAAAGATTGGAAAGATTAATGAAAAATCAGCAAAATGTCAAATGTTGAGACCTGACCCTGTTTGGTACTAAGGTGAAGCAGTTTGAAGTTTCTTCTCCATTAACCCTATGACATCTTTTAATACTTGAGATGCATTAAAAACCTCTATCCCAATCAGATTGCCCGATTCATCTAACTCCATATTCACTCCTGGTGCGAGTTCCACAATCTCTGCTTCTCGTCCCTCTTTGGCAAGATAAAGAATGTCTTGTTCTTTATCATAATATACTTTGAAATCTTCTTTCATACTTTCCTCCACCTGCCAGTGGCAATCCTCTTTTCTTTTTGTCCTTCTTTTAATGGATGTATTGTCAGAAGGACTGCACAATCTTCCTCAAGTTTATACGCTAACATTACCTCTCTCATTTTATTATAAACCTCCACTTTCATTATTACAATAAAGTGCCCAGTTTTTTCATCGATATACCTTTCTTTAGATTGGTCAAATATTCTTTTTGGTAGTTCATAGTCAAGCTTTCTCAATAATAATCTATTTTCAATATGTTGAGAATATTGTATCTTCATTCATTTTTTATAAATTTTCCAATTTTATTTTATATCCAAAATGGGGTCTTCTCTCCAAAATCAAAACGGGGTCAGTTTTACAAAACGGGGTCAGGTCTCAACATTTGACATTTCTACATTAACCATGGCCAATCCCATTTGGGTCGCTATGTGTTTTTAAGGTCGCCACTGTAGCTTTTTTATTTTTCATTATTTCTGTGCTTTTTTCATATTTAT
>JBFLYD010000044.1 GCA_040756905.1 Acidobacteriota bacterium | reverse complement strand
ACTTTTTCAAATTCTGATTTCATCGAAAAAGTGGCCGGAATAAATCGGAATGGGTGGCCACTTTCAATCAGAATCAGTGGCCGGTTTGAATCGGAATCGATGGCCACTTTGGATCGGAATATACATTTTATTTGAAGAGGTTGCTTTAATACCCAAAAGAAGAATTAATGTTAAAGAGAAAATTAAAAGACTATATGTTTCATTTATTACTGAATAAAGCCAGAAAGTATGGGAAACTGATAGCGTCAAGGATGTTATAAAAGCTACTCTTGGAGATCCGATAAGTTCTCTACATAATAAATAAAATAGGGCTAAGGCAAATGAAGAAAAAAATGCTGACATGAGATTTTGAGAATAGGCTAAGTCAAATGGCAAATATGAAAAGAGTATCCCTAAAATAGTATGGGCTGGATGAATTCCATGGCTAAAGCTAAAAATTTCTTTATTTTTAACAAATAGACATAATTTTGAACTATCTGACCAAAGAAACGTTGGTGCCAATGTCTTTAAATAAAATAGAAATGTTAAAATGAAAATTATAATGGGAGAATAATCTTTGTTTTTAAATAAACTCATTATTTCATTTTTTATTAATAAAAATAACAAAAGTCAAATTTATAGCTCATTTGAATTGAACATTCATAAACTCTTTAATTTTTAACTAATACAAATGCATTTAATTCTGATGCATTCCTGTCCCCTCACCCCTCCCTCTCCCCTTAGGAGAGAGGCTTAAAGCCTGCCCCGTACTTGATACGGGGGTGAGGGGCAAAAATAGTGTGCTTTTCCATAAATATCTTCACAAATAAATACTTTAGAATAAAGCACACTGAAGGGGTATGGGGAAGGTCTCTTCCCCATCTCTGGGGAGCGAAGCGTCTAAGGAGATCTTTCTCCCATAGGGAAAGGGTCGTGTCACAAAGGAATAACAAAAGATATTTAAGTGACACGACAATAGAATGTAACAAATATTTGTGCGTTTGTATTAATAGAAATTTAAAAAAGAAAATATCCCTTGAATTAAACTAAATATGTATGATAGTTTATCCTCAATGCAATCTATAAAAAAGATCCTTCTTCATATATCAAGCTTTAGAATATCGATGATTTTCCTTGTATTTTGGAGCGTTTTCTATTTTTCTATAAGATTTTATAAGGATTCGGGGGACCCGGATATTTTCTGGCATCTAAAAACCGGGGAATTAATCGTAAAAAATAAATCCATCCCTTATAATGACCCCTTCTCTTTCCAGAGCATTCAAAAACAATGGATAGCTTATAGCTGGCTTGCAGAAATTATTTTTTACTTAATCTATTCCCAATTTGAATGGCTCGGTCTTTTCTATTTAAAATTTGCAATCCATTTACTTATGTTTTTTATTATCCTATATCTCTGTTACCAACTATCCCAGAATATTTATATTTCTTCAGTTCTTACTCTCCTTATAATTCCATTAATACTACCCCTTTCTGTGGTGAGACCAACAACTTTTTCTTTTTTATTTTTTACCTTATTCCTTTTTATAATCTATCAATATAAATATTTTAAAAAAGACAATCTAATCTTTCTTCCATTGATAATGATTCTATGGGCAAATATACATATTGTCTTTATATATGGATTAATTTTATTGGCCCTATTTCTTACTGGAGAAATATTAAATTTGTTGATACACAAACAAAAATCACTTGATTTATTAAAATTTTCAATAATTTCTTTTCTGACTTTTATAACAACTTTTTTTAATCCATATACCTATAAATTATACATGCAAATATGGGAATATCTTAAAATTGATTATTTGAAACCATATATCAGTGAATTTAATTCCCCAGATTTTCATAATAAAATATTTTTGATATTTCCTCTATTATTAATTTTAAATTCAATAGCAATTGCCTCAAGAAAACTTGATTTTTCAAATATATTGATTACTTTATTTTTTTCCTATCTTGCATTTGATATGATTAGAAATATTCCTTATTTTGCAATCTCTTCTACAATAGTATTATCTTCTTCAATTCCTAAAATATCTATAAATTTTAAAATATTTCAAAAAAAAATAACAAAATTAATTATTCCTTTTCTTAATTTTATAATATATTTCGCCTTATTTTTTAACATAATTATTAAGCTTTCTTATTTAGATCCTTATAAAATTATGAGTTTTCAATATCCTTTAAGAGCAGTGAATTTCTTAAAAGAACAAAAAATTATAAACCCTAAAACAAAAGTTATTAATTTATTTAACTGGGGAGGTTTTTTAATTTTTTCATTATATCCACAGACAAAGGTTTCGGTGGATGGTAGAACTCCTTTATATTTAAAAGAATATTACTATAAACTTTTTCACTTTGAAAAAGGGAATTTATATTGGAAAGAATACCTTAATGACAATGTGAACCAAGGAGGGAATTTGATTATCTTCCCAAAATATTTTCCTGTAAACCAATTAATCTCTAAAGAAAATGAATGGGAAGTAATTTACATGGATGAAATCTCAATTGTTTTTAGAAAAAAAATATAATGTAAAGAATATTCTGAATAATCTGAATAAAATATTAAATAAAAAGAGACATGGCTTTAAACTCAAACAGTTTGACTTTCGAGCTTTCATTGAATTATATTTTGCTTAGAATAAAAAAATGAGAGAGAAAGGCTTTACACTTATAGAAATGGTTGTTGTTCTTACAATAATTTCAATTCTTATTGCTATAGTTGTTCCAATGGTTGCAAGATACATAAATGATGCAAGGATAACCAGAACCAAGAATGAACTTCAGATAATTGGAGCTGCTATATTAAATTTGAATAAAGATACAGGTAAATGGCCGTTTACAAACATGGATGGGCCATCCGGTGGTGTGAATAGAGTAATCGGAGGAAATCCCGTTTTAGAACCAGGAGGAGAATGCAAAGCAGTGGCTCCTCCTGAAAAGGCTCTTCCTGGTGCAATTAACTGGGGGAGCTGGCTTCCATTTAAGCCTTTGTATGATTATCTAAATTTCAATAATCCTGATAATGACACTGGCCCTCTGAATGTAAATGAGATTGGACAGGATTATCCTTTACTTGGTGAATTTCGATGGAACGGGCCTTACATTGATAGAGATGTCTTTAAGGATGCATACAAAGATGCCTGGGGATATTTTTATGTAATTAATGCAAGATATCTTCCCGGAAATAATTTTTTCGGTCAGAACACAGCAGGACATAAAGTTTTACTTTTATCAGCTGGTCCTGACAACATGTGGTCAACAGCTTTCTCTGACTTTATAACCAAGGATACACTGCCTGATGACAACCCATATGGAGATGATCTTGGATTTGTCCTTTACACAAATGAAACTGAAATAAGGTATGAAAGATTTCCTTATTATTATAGGTATAGGTAATTACTGTTAAATAAGTAAAAATTAAAAGTAAAATAAATAAATTAAATCTATTGAATTTGTTAAAATTAATACAAACGCATTAAGTAAGATGACATAAACTCATAGTATTGTCATTCCCGCGGAGGCGGGAATCCAGTTTTATCATTATGTTTCTGGATTCCTGCTTTTGCAGGAATGACGGTAAATGTAACATTATTAATTTCGTTTGTATTAGTGGATTTAATTAATTGAAGGAAATAAAAAAGTCTTGCCAAATTTAAAAATATATTTTAATTTTAACAAAATGATCGTTAAGAAAAAACATTGAAACAGCAACATAAAGAAAAAAGAGAAAAGTTCACAAAAGAATTTAAACATGGATTTTGTAACGGCTTTACTTTAGTTGAGATGATTGTGATTTTAGCAGTGATATCTATATTAGTTGCGATATTGATTCCCCAGATGGCAAGACATTTGACAGATGCAAGGGTAGCAAGAACAAAAAATGAACTACAAGTATTGGGTGCTGCCATTGCAGATTTTTATAAAGACACTGGAATGTGGCCTTATACAAATCTTCCAGGACCTTCAGGAGGCGTGAATAGAGTTGTTGGAGATATATTCAACATTCCTCAGGGGAGAGCACGTATTGCATATGTTGGAGCAGAAAGATGGGGAAATTATGCAATATTCAAACCTCTCTATGACTATCTATATTTCAATAACCCTGATGAAGACACCTGGAGGTTTAATCAAAATGAACCTGGTCAAGACTTTAATATAGACGGAAATCATGCATGGAAAGGATCTTATATTGACTATCGAGTCTATAGAGACCCATGGGGAAGTGCTTATGTAATCAATGCAAGATATTTTCCCAACAACCCTTTGGGAAAAGATTTCCGTTTTCACAATGTTTATATTCTCTCTGCTGGAAATGATAAATTCTGGTCCACTCCTTTTGACGATACTATTAATAGAAACACAGAGCCTGATGATTCTCCAAGACATGATGATATTGGCTTTGTATTGACATCCAATTAGACATTACTAATACAAATGAATTAAATAAATTGACATGCATGGCAAGGCTTTAGCCTTGCATTAAGCAACCCCCGAATTAACCCATGAAACAAGTTCAGGGCAAGGTTTGGGGCAGGCTCTGAAGGGTTGCCCTACAAATTATTTATTGCTTTTGTATTATTTTTGAAAAAATGCTTGACAAATATGGATTTATGAGATATAAAAAAATTAATTTGATGGAAGGAGGTAAAATTGAAGAAATTTAAAGGTTTTACACTGATTGAAATGGTAGTAGTTCTTGCAGTTATTGCAATCCTTGCAGCAATTCTCACTCCAACAATTGCAAAGAATATTCGTTACTCAAAAGTTGCCCGTACAACCCATGAATGTCAGGTAATTGCAGCAGCAATTGGAGACTTTTACAAAGATATGGGAAGATGGCCAGTCTATCAAAATGATAATAGTACAACTTTTTATTATGAACTTCTTTACAGTCAGGAAGGCGTTTGGCCTACAGCCAACAATTCAAATTGGAATGGCACTGGTGTTGCTGTGGATTCGTTTGATAATCATTTAATTTTGAATAAACCAGGAGGAAGTACAGCAAATGCTTATAGAACAGAAGATCTTGCAGGAGTAAAATTAAAAGCAGGATACTGGAGAGGTCCTTACTTAGATGAAATTAGAGAAGACCAATGGGGTCAAAGATATGAAGCTAATATTAAATATGTAACCTTAGCAAATTATGCTACAGTTGTACTTTCAGCAGGAGAAGATAGAAATGTCTCAACAAATTTTCTACTACCAGTTGGGAGTGAAGTAAGTGAAGACGATTTAGCCCAGAAGATAAGGTAAAATTAACTGAAGGAAGGGAAATTAGATTCAAGCAACATCAGTTAGTGTAAAAAACCTTTCAAAAACTTATTCTTTAGCTTTTAAAAAATTTCAAGCTTTAAAAAATTTAAATTTAGAAATTCAAAAGAATGAAATATATGGTTTTTTAGGCCCAAATGGAGCAGGAAAAACCACAACATTAAAGATATTAGTCGGTGTTTTAAGGCCCACATCTGGTGAATTTGAAATATTCGGTTCAAAAACTCTTGATGAGGAAACGAAAAAGAAAATAGGTTTTCTTCCAGAAAACCCATCATTTTTAAAAAATCTCCGGGCTTTTGAGCTTTTAAAGATGATGGGTTATTTTTTTAACTACTCTAAAGAGAAAACTAAAAAAAGAATAGATGAATTACTCGATTTAGTCGGACTGACTGAATTCAGAAATTCCAGACTCAGCACGTATTCAAGAGGAATGACTCAGAGGATTGGAATAGCCCAGGCTCTTTTTCATGACCCTGAGCTTTTGATTTTGGATGAGCCGATGACAGGACTTGACCCTCTGGGAAGGAAACTTCTTTATGATTTAATTTTGAAACTTAGAGATGAGGAAAAAACGATTATTCTTGCAACTCACGATTTAGAGGATGCTGAAAGTCTCTGCGACAGGGTAGCCATAATCGACAGAGGAGAATTAATCGATGAAATAAACATAAAAAAGCTCTATGGGGAATCCCTTAAATCCTATGATGTTTTATTTTCATGGGAGAAAGAAATGCAAATCGAAAATGTTAAAATTTTAAAATCAGGAGATTTATTCAAAGCAGAAATACCATCGGAGGAATCTCTCTGGAAATTCTTTGAGATAGTAAAAAGAAAGGGCGGAAAGATAATAAATGTAAAACCTTTCTCTGGGAGTGTTTTACAGAAAATATACCTTGAAAAAGTAAAGAGTTCTGATGTAATTTTTCATTGAAATGAAAAAGACTATCAGACTCTCCTTTATAATCTTTAAAGATATATTTAGAGAAAAAATCTTCTGGTCTTTTCTTTTAGTGGCAATCCTTTTTATTTTTGCCTCCCTTATCTTGAGGGAAATGGCAGTTGGAGAAAAGGGAAAAGTTTATAAAGACCTTGGATTGGTTTCTGAATCTTTTTTCGGTGTTCTTTTAATAATAATTGTGGGTTCAAATTTAATATCAAGGGAAATAACTGGAAAAACTCTCTATATCATTCTTTCAAAACCGATTAAACACTACCAATATATCCTTGCAAATTTTAATGCACTCCTGCTTTTAGGATTGATATTAATTTTTGTAGTTTCAACTGTTGATTGGGTATTTCTTCTGATAAATGGAGAAAACTGGTTGATTCCTCTTTTAAAAGGAGGGTATTTTCTTTTTTTTGAGCTTGTGCTTCTTTCCGCTCTTTCTTTATTTTTTTCAACATTCATGAGTGGCTATTTAGGAATGGCGTCGATGATTTTTATTTATATAATAGGTCATTCAACTGAAAAAGCAGTTCAGCTGACAGCTCAATCCGAATTAATAACCACAAAAGTTTTATTTAAGCTTCTTTATTACATTCTTCCAAATCTTGAAAATTTCAATGTAAAGACCCAGCTTGTGTATAACCTTGATGTTCCAAAAATACAGTTCTTATATTCACCGATTTACTCAATCTTTTATTCTGCATTTTTGTTAGTTTTATCTTCGATAATTCTTTCGAGAAAGGATATTTAATAAATAAAAGGAAGCATTTCCAATTTCGTGATGGAAGATAAAATGCTCATTTACGAGTGTTATTCCAAATCCTGAAAGTGTCATGCCGAACTTGTTTCGGCATCTCTTCAGAGAAGGCTTGTTTCAGAATCTCAAAATTAATAAAATATTCCATCATGAAGAAGGATAAGCAATGCTATGTGTATATTCTCACGAATAAATTCAATAAAGTGCTTTACATGGGAGTAACAAACGACCTTATCCGTAGAATGTTTGAACATAAAAATAAGCTGATAGAAGGATGAAAAAATTTATAATAATTGCTTTAACTACAACATTAATTATATCAGCTGTATTCTTAAACATTGAACTTGGAAAAAAAAAGACTTTTGGAAAGTCTCCTGAGGTCTTTCTTTATCTTCCATCAGGAAAGTATCTTGATTTTATTTCAGTTGGTTACAATTCCTTTTTTGGTGACCTACTCCTTGCCCAAGCTCTGATTTATTTCGGAAGGCATTACTATGAACAGGAGAGGCAATTCTCATATCCCTGGCTTTATCATCTTTTCGATGTAGTAACTGATATGGATCCCCATAACAAAGAAGCTTTTCTGATGGGAGGGAGACTTACAGCGCTTGTTGATGTAGAAAAATCAGCCACATTACTCCTAAAAGGAATGAAACATCACCCCAATTACTGGAAATTTCCCCATTTAATTGGCTACAACTACTTCTATTATCTTGATGACTACTACAACGCAGCCAAATATTACGAGATTGCCAGCAAAATGCCAGGACATCCTCCTTATGTTCCATCTCTCTCAGGAAAATTTTACAGAGATGTGGGAAAATTCGAAGAAGCTATAAGAGTCTTAAAAAATTTCTACGAGTCAACTGAGGATGAAAGACTCAGGCGCGATTTCAAAGAAGATATCGAAAGAATCCAGGAATTAATCGAAGAGACAAAGGATAAAATAAAAGTATTTGTAGAAAAAGTATACGATGGAGATACAATTGGAATTATATTAAATGGAAAAGATGAAAAGCTTCGATTAATAGGAGTTAACTCTCCTGAAATATTCGATGAAAAAGAAGAAGTCTCTTTGATGGGAAAGATTGCAGAGGAATTCACAGCTTTCCACCTACAGAACAAAAACATTTACATAAAACTTGGAAAAGAAAAAAGGGATTCCTATGATAGGCTCCTTGCATATGTATGGCTGGAGAACCTCACATTCTTTAACGAATTCATCATAGAACAGGGATATGCAAATGCATTTACAAAATATCCCTTTAACATTGAATACAAGAAAAATTTTATCGATGCAGAAAAAAAAGCAAAGGAAGAAAAAAGAGGATTATGGGGTTTTGAAGATGTGGTTACTTTGAAACCACAGGATTCAGTGTTTCTCCTGGGAAGAATAGTAAAGATGAAATACAGGTGTCACAAAGTTTCTAAACATGGATACATTACTTACTTATATTCAGACCCTTCTTACAGGGCAAAATTCCAGGCAGTAATTTTTGAAGATGACTTTATTCATTTCATGGAGGATTTTTTGAAAAGCCTTGAAGGAAAAAACATTAAAGTTCATGGCTTTCTAAAATTCTATAAAAATATCCCTCAAATCAGAGTCTTTTATCCTAGTCAGATAGAAATAGAGGATTAGATAGAACTGTGAGTAGGGCAAAGCTTTAGCTTTGCATAATCAAGAAAAAGTCAAAAAAAAGGGGACAGGCTACTTATTTAAGTGTTGATTAAAACTTTAGATGATTTCTATATGATTAAATAAGAAGCCTGCCCCTTTTTTACGGATTCAATGATAATAAATCCTTCTCCCTCTTCTTTTGATAAAAGCCCTTATTGCAAGGAAACCGAAAAGAAATCCCCCTATATGGGCAAACCAGGCCACCTCTCCTCCCATTCCTGCATAGAGAACCTGCATGAAAAACCAGAAAAGTAGAAAAAAGGCTGCTGGAATATCAACCACCCTGATTAAAAAAAATAAAAAAACCAGAGTTCTTATTCTTGCATATGGAAAAAGCACAAGATAGGCCCCAAGAACCCCTGCTATCGCTCCTGAAGCACCGATTAATGGATATTTTGAATTGGGGTTAGAAATTACATGGGAGAAAGTAGCTACCAATCCTGCCAGGACATAGAACAGGATAAATTTTAAAGTGCCAAGAAAATCCTCTACATTATTTCCAAATACCCAGAGATAGAGCATGTTACCTATAATGTGAAAAAATCCTCCGTGCATGAACATCGATGTAAAAAGGGTTGTTAAAGGAATAATGTCCTGCCTGAAATGGAGGGTTTTAAAATGAGTGAATTCATAAGGAATCGCGCCTAACCTCAGTACATAATAATTCAGCCCCTCAGGAGATAATAATTGATATAAAAAAATTAGAATATTTAAAGCGATAAATGTTACAGTAATAAATGGAAAAGACCGTGTCGGGTTTTCATCTTTTAAAGGTATTAACATTAACTTTTTTATTTAACCTAATGTCGTGTCACTTAAATACTTTTTGTGATTTTGATGTAACACGACACTTTCCCTCTGGGAGAAAGATCTCCTTAGACGCTTCGCTGAGCACCTCCCATACATTGAGAAGTTCCTTCCCCATACCCCTTCAGTGTGCTTTATGAGAAATTGTTTGTTTGTAAAGAAATTTATGTAACAGCACACTAAGTTTTAAGTTAATGGTTTAATCGAGGAACTCAATTTGTATTAATTTATCGGGTTACAGCCCTCATCTGTTCCAAAAGCTTTTCTTTTTCGAGCTTTCTTTCCCTAACTTCATTATGTTTTCTTAGATAATCCTCAGCTATTTGTTTGTATTTCTTTTCATTCTTTATATCAACTTTTGCCAGCTCTCTATAAAGAAGACCTGCCCATGCGTTAGGATCTGGATAATCAGGGGCTAATTCAATTGATTTTTCCAATGCCTTTATCCCCTTCTCAATAATTGCTCTTCTCTCTTCATTTATTTCATTGGGCATAACCCTGTAACTCATCGCCCAGCAAGTTACCCCAAGGGAATAAAAAGCTTCAGCATTGTTCGGATCAAGGGCAACTCTTTTCTCATGAATTTCAATTGATTTTCTCATATAATCTTTTGCTTTTTCTAAATCTGTTAATACATTGATTTTATTGCTATAAAAACTTGCAAGATAAGAGTATCCTTCTGGGTTTGAAGGGTCCAGTTCGATTCTCTTTAAATACATCTTCACTGCCTGGTCATCTTTATCGTATTTGTTATAAAATTCTGCAACCACATAATAATTGTTAGAATTTTTAGGATCCAACTCAAGAATTTTTTTGTAGTATTTTTCTGCCTGCTCAAAATTTCTCAACCTATCATATATATCCCCTAAATTATAAAAAACATCTTTATTATTTGGGTCTAACTCTAAAACTCTATTAAAATGTTCAATCGCTTTTTCAGCTTTCTTTTTATTATCTTCACTCTCTATTCCAGGTTTAAAAAGAAGTTGATAACAAGAACCAAGATAAAAATGGGCAGAGGCTAAATTTGGAGCATATTTCATCGTTTCCTCATATTCTTCAATGGCTTTTTTATAATTCTGGTCAGAATATAATTTGTTTGCTTTTTTAAAATGATAATTTGCTTTTAAATTATTAATACTCAACTTCTGGCAACTTATGAAAAATATAAAAAGAATTATCACTCCTGCTGAAATTAAATATTCTCTCTTCATAAAAACCTCCTTCACATTTTCTATTATCTTATAAATTAATATCTTGATCAAGTCAAGAACTAATAACACACCCAGAGCACGCCGAACTTGACAATATGTAGGTTTTAGGTTATTTTGTGGTTTCCTAAATGGCTCGGGAATCAAGAAAACAGTTCTACAAGAGAATAAGATGTGAATTATACGAGGATGGAAAACAAACCTCTTCCGCCTTTGAAAATGCCTTAAAGCAATTTGAAAGAGCTGCAAATATTTTAGAATTAAATGAAAATCAGATTGCAATGATAAAAGAGCCCAGAAGAATTGTTGAAGTTAACCTCCCTGTCAGAATGGATGACAATTCAATAAAGATTTTTAAAGGATATCGAGTACAACACAATGTGGCAAGAGGACCAGCAAAAGGAGGTGTGAGATACCATCCGGATGTTAACCTGGAAGAGGTAAAAGCTCTGGCTTTCTGGATGACATACAAATGCGCTGTTGTCAACATCCCGATGGGAGGAGCCAAAGGAGGAGTAGTAGTTGACCCAAAAAAATTATCAGAGGCAGAATTAGAAAGATTATCAAGAAGATACTTCGCAGATATGATTGAACTATTTGGTCCTGACAAAGATGTTCCTGCGCCTGACGTAAACACAAACCCCCAGATAATGGGATGGTACATGGATACCTATTCAATGCACTTCAGAGAATACATTCCAGGGGTTGTAACAGGGAAACCCCTTGAAATAGGAGGTTCTGAGGGAAGGATTGAAGCCACTGCATGGGGAATATTATTCACCATAAAAAAAGCTTTAGAGTATTTAAAAATGGATTTAAGAAAATCAACTGTTGCAATTCAGGGGTTTGGAAATGTCGGTTCAAACACAGCAAAGCTTCTATCCAAGGAAGGATGTAAAATAATTACAATTTCTGACATAAACGGAGCTTTTTACAATGAGAATGGATTGGATATAGAGGCTGTAGTGAAGTATGCAGTAGAGAAAGGTTCTTTAAAAGATCTGGAGAAATTTTTAAAGGTAAAAAAATTGAAAAATCCCATGGATCTTTTAGAGCTTAAAGTTGATATCCTCATTCCAGCGGCCCTGGAGAATCAGATAACAGAAAAAAATGCAGAAAGAATCAAAGCAAAAATTATTGCCGAAGGAGCCAATGGACCAACAACCGTAGAAGCAGATGATATTCTAAGCAGGAAAGGAATTTTTATCATACCAGATATATTATGCAACGCAGGCGGCGTGACGGTATCCTATCTTGAATGGGTTCAGAATAGAATGGGATATTACTGGTCAGAAGAAAAAGTTATTGAAGATTTAAAAAGAATAATGGATCAGGCGTTTAATAATGTCCTAAAAACATCTTTAGATTTAAAAGTCAGCATGAGAGTAGCCGCATACATAGTGGCAATAAAAAGAGTGATAAAGACATCGGAAATAAGAGGCTTATATGCCTAAAATTAAATTTTTATATACAAGGAGGATTTATTATGAATAAAAACAAAGAGTCTCTTAATCCATTTGCGGTGGCTCAAGCCCAATTGGATGAGGCTGCAAAAATCATTAAGTTGGATCCTGGGGTGCATGCGATGCTACGCGAACCTATGCGAGAACTTCATGTTTCCATCCCCATTAAGATGGATGATGGAACAGTAAAAGTTTTCAGAGGATTCCGAGTCCAATACAATGATGCCAAAGGACCAACTAAAGGTGGAATTCGATTCCATCCTGATGAAACCATCGATACAGTTAAGGCTTTGGCTGCATGGATGACCTGGAAAACAGCCATGGTAGACCTCCCTTATGGAGGAGGAAAAGGAGGGGTTATTTGTAATCCAAAAGAAATGTCAGAAGGCGAATTGGAAAGATTAAGTCGGGGTTATATTCGTGCCATTGGAACATTTATTGGTCCAGAAAAAGATATACCTGCACCTGATGTTTATACTAATCCTCAAATTATGGCTTGGATGATGGATGAATACAGCAAAATTGTTGGACATAGTGCTCCTGGAGTAATTACAGGAAAACCTGTTGCTTTAGGAGGATCAGCTGGAAGAGGCGATGCTACTGCAAGAGGAGGAATGTATACTGTTAGAGAGGCTGCCAAAGTTTTAGGTCTTGATTTAAAAAAAGCAACTGTTGCGATTCAAGGATATGGTAATGCTGGATATTATGCAGCAAAATTAGTAGAAGAAATGTTCGGTTCTAAAGTAGTCGCTGTAAGTGATTCAAAAGGGGGAATCTTCAATCCAGATGGTCTTGATCCCGAAGAAGTAAATAACTTTAAGAAAAAAACAGGCTCAGTTATCAATTTCCCAAAAACAAAACCAATATCAAATGAAGCGATTCTTGAATTAGATGTGGATATACTCTTCCCTGCAGCGCTTGAAAATCAAATAACAGGGGGAAATGCTCCTAATGTAAAAGCCAAAATTTCTGCTGAATTAGCAAATGGCCCTACAACTCCTGATGCTGATGAAATTCTATATAAAAAAGGTGTATTTGTAATTCCTGACTTTCTATGTAATGCTGGAGGAGTAACAGTTTCTTACTTTGAATGGGTTCAAAATTTATACGGATATTATTGGACTGAGGAAGAAGTTCACGAGAAATTAGACAAAAAAATGACAAAAGCCTTCCATGATACTCTCGAAACATCTAAAAAATATAAAGTGCACCATAGAATGGCAGCATATGTAGTGGCAATAGAAAGAGTTGCAGAGGCAATGAAGTTAAGAGGCTGGGTCTAAAAAATAGATTAATACAAACGCAAAAAGTTTTATTACATTCTCAGTATGATCCCTCACCCCCGTATCAAGTATGGGGCAAGCTTTAATCCTCTCCCCAACTTCATAAATTTCCGCTTAAGAGAATTCTTTTAGAAAAAGAGGAAACTTATAGAATTTTGTTGCCCCGAATAATATGGTTTAAATTTATTAAATTGACAATTTACTGAAATCAGCGAATAATTATAGTGTATAAATATTAAACAATAATTAATGAAATGAGAACAGAAAAGGATAGATATAGAGCTCTTGAAAAGTCTTTCATTATTCTATTTCTATTTCTATCTCTAACTCCATTACTTACGATTTCTTTAGTTTCCTACTACAGTTTTAGAAATTCTCTCCATAATATTATTTCCACTCATCTTTTTGAAATAGCTAAAAATAAAGGTATCGCAATACAGAAATGGCTGTTCGAACGCCATGCTGATGCTGAAGTCTTTGCCCGCTCATCTGAAGTAATAAAATTTTTTAATGATATAAAAAATCCATATCCCAACATAGATATTAACCAAAAAAACTATGTTAATCTAAAAGCACATCTTCAATTTGTAAAAAACAAATATGGTTGTTACAATGAAATTTTTATATTAAATAGAAAGGGGCAGATGCTTATCACTACTGGAAAAACTAAAGATATTATTGGAGAAATAAATTATTTTCATGAAGTCTTAAATGGAAAAACTTTCAATACAAATGTTTACTCATCCCCAAGCATTAATAAACCAACTATGATTGTTGCAACACCGATTAGAAATTTTAAAAATGAAATAATGGGTGTATTAGCTGAAAGAATCAAATTAGAGTCTATTCACAAATTAATGCAAGACATTGAAATAGGTAAAACTGGTGAGAGTTATTTGGTTAACAAAGATGGATTTTTTCTTACCGAATCAAAATTTGAACCAGGCTATATTTTAAAAAAGAAAATATCAACTAAAGGAACCCAAGAATGCAAAAAAGGTAGATCCGGTGTGGGTGAGTATGTTGATTATAGAAATAAAATTGTTTTAGGAGCTTACTACTGGATACCTAACATGGAATGGTGTCTGATGGTTGAGCAGGATAGATCAGAAGCATTCAAGACAATTTACCACTTAAGAAATATATTTTTACTAATTAATTTTATAACAATTGTGGCTATTATTAACTTTACCATATTTGTTTCAAAAAGAATTGTTAAGATGTTGAGGCGACATGATCAGGAGATCAAAAAGCAACAGGAAAAGCTTATAAGGTCAGAGAAATTAGCGGCAGTGGGACAATTGGCTGCAGGGGTAGCCCATGAAATAAATAATCCCCTCAGCGGAATCTCAAATTGTTTGAAATTGATTTCCACAAAGATTAACAAGTCTAACCCCAAACCAAAAGATTATATTGATTCGATTAAGTATTTGAAAGCTTCTGAGCAAGAATTAAATCGATGCATAAAAATTGTCCGTGATTTTCTCGCATTTTCAAGACCTCCCAAGATTAATCCTGCCCTAATGGATGTTAATACAGTTATACAAGAATTAATCGCTCTTATTGAACCTCAGGCTTCGATTCAGAATATCATTATATTTAAAGAATTAGAACATAATCTACCTCAAATATTTGCTGATGCTCATCAAATTCATCAAGCTTTAATGAATATAATTTTAAACTCTATGGAAGCTATGCCGAAAGGAGGAGAATTAAAGATTTTTTCTAAGTATAATCAAAAAAGAAATACCATTGAAATTGGAATTGTTGATACAGGATATGGAATCCCCCAAGAGAATTTACCCTACCTTTTTGACCCCTTTTTCAGTTCTAAGCCCCAAGGAAAAGGAACAGGTTTAGGATTATCGGTTGTCTACGGAATCATAGATGAGCACGATGGGAGTATTGAAGTCCAGAGTGAAGTAAATAAAGGAACAACCTTTATTATTAAACTACCTCTCAAGAGAGAAAATATAAATGAATAAAAAGGTTAATATATTAATTGCAGATGATGAAGCTATCATGCGAAACACCATGTCAGATTGGTTAAAAGAAAAGGGATACAATGTTATTGTTGCAGCAAATGGAAAAGATGCCATTGAAAAAATCAGATTAGAATCCTTCAATGTAGCCTTTATAGACCTTAAGATGCCTGGAAAAGATGGCCTTGAAGTTCTCCAGGCTATCAAAAAAATAAATCCAGGGGTGGCAGTAATAATTATGACAGCCTATGCCACAATAGAAACAGCCATAAAAGCTATGAGGGAAGGAGCATATAATTATTTAATTAAACCATTTTCCTTAGACGAAATTGAGTTGACAGTAAAAACAATAGTTAAATATCAACAATTAGAAGCTGAAAATATTCAGTTACGACAACAGTTAGAAGATAGGTATAGTCTAAAAAATATTGTTGGAAAAAGTCATCAGATGAAGAAAATTTTAGAGTTAGTTGAAAATATAGCTGATAGCAACGCTACTGTGCTGATTCAAGGAGCGAGTGGCACTGGGAAAGAGGTAATTGCAAGAGCAATTCACCAAAAAAGCCAGCGCTGGAATAAACCTTTTATCGCAGCCAATTGTGCAGCTATCCCAAGAGAACTCCTGGAAAGTGAATTGTTTGGCCATGAGAAAGGGGCTTTTACAGGGGCTATTTATACAAAAAAAGGACGTTTTGAGCTCGCCAATGGTGGAACATTATTTCTTGACGAAATAGGTGATATGAGTCTTGAGACACAAATACATCTGTTAAGGGTTCTACAAGAAAGAGAATTTAGAAGAGTTGGTGGCTCAGAATTAATAAAAATAGATATTCGCATTATTACCTCGAGTAATAAAAATTTAGAAGAAGCAGTAAAAAATGGCACTTTCAGAGAAGATTTATTTTATCGTTTAAATGTTATTCCCATATACCTCCCTGAATTGAAAGAAAGAAAAGAAGATATACCTCTTCTTGTCGATCATTTCTTGACTAAATATAGTCTTGAATCGGGTAGAGATAAAAAGTCGATATCTCCTGCTGCAATGAATTTACTAATGGAATATGAATGGCCAGGGAATATCCGAGAATTAGAAAATATGATTGAGAGATTGGTTATCTTATGCAAGGATAAAATTATTAAACCCGAAGATCTTCCTCCGACAATAATTGAAAAAACAAAAATGGAATCTAATATGCCCTCTTTAAAAAAATCATTAAACGAAATTGAAAAAGATTATATATCCAATATTTTAAATGAAAATAACTGGAATATCAGCAAAAGTGCGAGGATTTTAGGGGTAGAAAGATTAACTCTTTACAATAAAATTAAAAAATATAAATTAAAAAAATAAAATATGTATAATAATTATACAGTTATTATCAGAACAACTAATCTTTAAAGATCCACACCTTTACTCATTCCACTTCTACTAATTCAAACGCATTTAATTCTGATGCATTCCCGTCCCCTTAGAGCCTTAGTCAATTTGAAACAGACTCTTCTTTTTCCATAATTTGTACTCTTCTTTTTAGAAGAATAGATTTAATGTATAAATATTAAACATATTTAATACAAATCAACTTCTCTTAATAATTCTATAAATCCCTATCAAAAAATTTTATTAATTACAAATCCTTAAAATTCAATCAATTACAATATTTTAATTTAACTTATTTTGTCAAAATAATGATTGGCACTAAATTTGCTTTAAAAATAATGGATGGAAATAAAAATGAAGTGCCCTTTCTATGAAGAAACAGTGATGAGATATTGCAAGGTATTTGAGAAAAAAATAATTGTTCCCAGTCGATCAGAAAAAGAGAGATATTGCACCTGTAAAGATTATCTTAAATGTGAAGTTTATCAAGAACATATTCAAATAAAAAAAGAGGAATTGAGAAATAAAAAATGAATATATGCCCCCTTGATGCCAAAATTTCTCTGATAAGAAAAGGCGTCTTTCAATGGCTGTTTTCCAGGTCATCTAAGCAGCTAAAGATCCTTTTAATCAGGAAGGCACTGAGGGGGCTTTCTTTTTTAATAATACAAACACATTTAATTCTGATGCATTACTGGCCCCTTACCATCCCTCTCCCCTCTGGGAAGAGGATTGAGGTGAGAGCAAATCAAGTAAGATGTAACAAAGATTCATGCGTTAAATTATTTAAATGAGTATGACTATAAAAATGATGTTTGATAATGCCTTGAGTTTCTGTGTGGAAAAGACAAAGCAGGGCAGAAATCTGATTCTGACGTCACTTCACCAGGGAGATAAAAAAACTCATAGTTCATTCAGATATGCTTTAGCCAAACAAATAGTTTCCTATTTGAATAATACTGTTAACAGTTGTATTAAGGCTGCTTATATTTATGGCACTGTTTTAGAGGACAGAGCATCATTTACATCAGATATTGACATGATAATCCATATAAATAATGGAAAAGAAAAACTCCAGCAAGCCATAAAAAAATTGGATAAAAAAATGTTAGAGCACTATAAAAATTTCATGGGCGATAGATGCGAAGAAATGGGCCACTTTTTAGATATTCATATTGTTAATGACAGAGAGATTATAGAAAGGAAAGGCTATGGAGCAATGGTAACTTCTATAGAAACTCCTCCTATAAAAATTTGGACTCGGGAAGGATAATTAAATGCAAATCAAAATAAAAAAAGAGGAGAAAGACTATCTTTTTTATTTAATATTTCAGGATTAATAACTTTACAAATATTTTTAGGAGGCACTCATAATGGAAGTTAATTTAAAAGAATGTAAATCGATTCTAAAAAAATATAAAAATGAAAAAAGTCTTTTAATTGCGATATTGCAGGATGTTCAAGACCAATATAAATATCTCCCCCAAGAAGCTTTGATTGAGATTTCAAACCAACTCAAAATCCCACTCATAAATATATACCAAATTGCTACATTTTATCGCTGGTTCAGACTTCATCCGATTGGGAAATATCATGTTACAGTGTGTCTTGGCACAGCCTGTCACGTTCGAGGAGCCCTTGGAGTATTAGAGGAATTTGAAAGAAGACTGCAGATAAAATCAGGTGAAATAGCAAATGATATGATGTTCTCTCTTGAATCTGTTAACTGTGTTGGCGCATGTGCATTGGGTCCCATTGTTATTGTAAACAATGATTACCATGGACAGATGACCAAATCGAAGGTCAATCCTTTGATTAAAAAATTGAGGGGAGCTTGAAAATGAGGAAGATAAAAAATTTTGAAGATCTTGAGAAATTAAGAAAAAGAATAATGAATAAAAGAAATTCACTCAAACAGACTATTACTATATGCAATGGAACTGGCTGTCACGCTTATGGCTGTGAAAAAGTTACAGAAGCTTTTAAAGAGAGGGCAAAGGAGATGAATCTTGATGTTGACATAAGAGCCACTGGATGTCATGGATTTTGTGAAAGAGGTCCAATATTAGTAATTCAGCCAGATGGAGTATTCTACCAAAGAGTTAAAAGTGAAGATGTAGATGAAATACTCTCAAAAACAATTAAAAATAAAGAAATTGTAGAGCATTTATTGTATGAAGATCCTTTAACAAAAGAAAAAATAATCTATGATGACAAAGTTCCCTTCTATCAAAAACAGAAAAGAATCATTTTTGGAAACAACGGATTTATTGATCCAACTAAGATCGAAGACTACATCGCAATCAACGGTTATGAAGCATTTAAGAAAGCTTTGCAAATGATGAATCAGGATGAAATCATAGAAGAAATTAAGAAGTCAGGATTAAGAGGAAGGGGCGGAGCTGGGTTTTTAACAGGGAAAAAATGGGAGATTTGCAAAAAAAACAGCAATGGCAATACCAAATACCTGATCTGCAATTGTGATGAAGGAGACCCTGGGGCTTATATGGACCGAAGTCTTTTAGAAGGCAACCCTCATAGTGTAATTGAAGGAATGTTGATAGGAGCTTATGCAATCGGAGCAAAAGAAGGATTCATTTATGTAAGACATGAATATCCTTTAGCAGTAAAAAACGCCACTCTTGCAATTGCTCAGGCTAAAAAATATGGCTTTTTGGGCGAAAGTATTATGGGAACGGGTTTTAATTTCGACATAAAAATAGTAAGAGGAGCTGGCGCTTTTGTAAGTGGAGAAGAAACTGCTCTCATTTCCTCTATTGAAGGAAGAATAGGAGAGCCGAGACAAAGACCTCCGTATCCGGCAATAAAGGGATTATGGGGGAAACCTACAAATATAAACAATGTTGAAACCTGGGCAAATGTTCCGTTCATTATAATTAACGGCTCAAACTGGTATTCCAAAATAGGCACAGAAACCTCTAAGGGCACTAAAATATTTTCCTTAGTTGGGAAGATAAATAATACAGGGTTAGTGGAAGTTCCAATGGGAATCACATTACAAGAAATAATATATGACATTGGAGGAGGAATTCCAGGTGGGAAAAAATTTAAAGCAGTCCAAACAGGAGGACCTTCTGGAGGATGCATACCCAGTGAATTGCTCAATCTTCCAATTGACTTTGAAAAATTAACCGAAGCAGGTTCAATGATGGGTTCGGGTGGAATGATTGTAATGGATGAGAATACATGTATGGTTGATGTTGCTAAATATTTCATGAATTTTCTTCGAGATGAATCTTGCGGAAAATGTCTTTCCTGTAGAGAAGGAACTCAGAGAATGTGGGAAATTTTGGATAAAATAACGGAAGGGAAAGGAACCGAAGAGGATTTGGAATTATTGGAGGAATTGTCAGAGATAGTAAAAGATGCTTCCATGTGTGGGCTTGGTCAAACAGCTCCAAATCCTGTACTGAGTACACTTCGTTATTTCAGAGAAGAATACCAAGCTCATATTATAGATAAAAAATGTCCTGCGGGTGTTTGTAAACCTTTGATTCGTTATTACATAGATAAAGATATTTGTGTTTTGCAAGGTCATGGATGTGGAGTATGCCAAAGAAACTGCCCTGAAGAGGCAATCTCTGGAGAGAAAAAGGTTGCCCATGAGATTGACCGATTAAAGTGCATAAAATGTGGAATCTGTATGGAAGTATGTAAATTTGATGCCGTATACATTGAGTAAGAGGGAGAAATGCCATTAATTAGAATAGATGGAATTGATCAGGAAGTAGATAAAGGAGCAACAATTTTAGAGGCAGCAAATTTCTTAGGAATTGAAATTCCTACCTTATGTTATTATGAAGGACTCACGCCTTATGGTGGATGTAGACTATGTCTTGTTGAAATTCAAGAAAACAATAAATCAAAACTTGTTTCCTCATGCACTTACCCAGCTGAAGATGGATTGAACATAAGAACTAATTCAAAAAGAGTTATTAGAGCACGAAAAATGATGATTGAATTGTTACTTTCAATCTGTTCCACTTCAAAAACAATACAGGATTTAGCCTCTAAATTTGGAGTTACAAAAGTCAGATTTAAGATTCGCAATGATGATTGTACTCTCTGCGGACTGTGCGTAAGAATATGCGCTGAACAGATGGATGCAAAGGCAATCGGCTTTGTTCAGAGAGGGTATAATCGTAGAATAACAACTCCTTTTGACATGAAATCTGAAGTTTGCAGAAGATGTGGCGCCTGCATGTATATCTGTCCTGCATGTCAGATGAGATGCTTAGGAACCGAACTTGAAGAGGATGTCTGTGGTTCATGTTTAACTATATCCCCAACCTGCACTGACTATTATGAAGATTTGATGTGTTTCATGGGTCCTACTGGAGATTGCGGAACCTGTGTAAGGGAAACACCTGAAAAGTTAAGAAAATGAGTTTTTTAAAAGGACTTACATTCTATACATAGATTTTATTAAAAATTTAAAAATGAAAATTAATTAGGAGGAAAAATGTCATTATCAAGAATTAATGCTACAGCAGCAACATTAACAAAGAATAGAACAGAAGGTTCTATAGTATCTATAAGCGGAATGTGCGTTACCTGTGTCGATGGATGCATCGGAATGTGCGAAATTGGAAAATCAGCTTACAGAGGTCCTGAAGTAATATACCCTCAGCCATTCGGTATAATTACAACAGCATCAGAAAAAATTTATCCTGTTGATTACTCTCATTTTACAATTCTGGGGACTGTTATTGGTGCCCATGGAATCGAAGCTGACAGTGATAGAGCAATTTTTCCGAACGTAAACCTGGAAAGGAAAATTGGAAAAGATAAAAAAATAAAGGTTAAGCTTCCTGTAATTATTCCTGGCCTTGGCTCAACTGCAGTGGCCAAAAACAACTGGGAAGGACTTGCCATAGGAGCAGCATTAGCGGGAATTCCTCTTACTATTGGCGAAAACGTTACAGGAATGGATGATAATTCAAAGATTGAGAATGGAAAAGTAGTAGAAGCGCCAGAGCTTTCATGGAGAATTAAATTATATAAAGAGTGGCAGCAAAACGGATATGGAGCAATAATTGTTCAGGCAAATGTTGAGGATACTCGGCTTGGAGTTCATGAATATGTAATTCAGAAACTTGGGGTCGAGGCAGTGGAATTAAAATGGGGCCAGGGTGCGAAAGATATCGGAGGAGAAGTAAAGATAAAAAACCTTCAAAAAGCCCAGCTTCTTAAAAAAAGAGGATATGTTGTTCTCCCTGACCCTGAAGACCCAACAGTTATAGAAGCATTTAACAAGGGGGTTTTTAAAGAATTTGAAAGACATTCAAGGGTTGGTATGGTTACTGAAGAGGGATTTCTTTCAAGAGTAGAGGAATTGAGAAAAGCAGGAGCAAAATATGTATTTCTTAAGACAGGAGCATACCGCCCTTCTGATTTAGCAAGAGCTATAAAATTTGCATCAAAAGCAAAAGTTGACCTTCTAACCGTGGATGGAGCTGGTGGCGGGACAGGAATGAGCCCATGGAGGATGATGAACGAATGGGGAGTTCCAGTTGTTGAATTGCATTCATTACTCTATTCATATGCAGATAAGCTTGCTAAAAAAGGAGAGTATGTTCCTGATTTAGGGGTTGCTGGAGGATTTATTCTCGAAGACCAAATTTATAAAGGATTGGCTCTTGGAGCTCCTTATTTTAAATTAGTTGGTATGGCAAGAGGACCTTTGGCAGCAGCAATGGTTGGAAAGACAATAGGAAAGAGAATCATTGAGGGAGATATTCCAGTTTATGTAGAAAGATTTGGAGAAACTGCAGAAGAAATATTTGTAACTGCTCCTGAACTTAAAAAAGAACTGGGAAAGGATTTTGATAAGGTCCCGACTGGAGCATTAGGTCTCTACACTTATTTAAAAAGAATAGAACAGGGACTAAAACAGCTTATGGCAGGAAACAGAAAATTCTCTCTGAATTACATAACAAGAGATGACATAGCAGCTATAACAAAGGAAGCAGCAGAGATAAGTGGAATTTCTTATATAATGGATACAGACAAAGAAGAAGTAGAAAAAATCCTCAACAGTTGATGCTACCTCAATTTAAATTTAGTCATATTAAAAAAAGCAATATTTCTGAAAAATGAATTGACGAATTTGATGATTTGCTTTAATATTTGAGTTTCATAATGAATGCATATTTTATTTTCTTTTCAGGATGGCTTGTTCCAGGATTGGGGCATTTAATCCAGAAAAAATATGTAAGAGCAGTTATTTTCTTTTTATGTATAGTTTCTATGTTCTTACTCGGCCTCACAATGGAAGGTAAATTTTTTAAATCAAAAGTTGAGAATTTGTTAGGTCTTCTTGCTTTTTTTTCTGATTTAGGGAACGGAATTTTATACATAATCTTCAGCGCAATGGGAACCGGCGAAGGAAACCAAAGGGCTGTAACATTCGATTATGGAACTGCTTACATAGCTGGTTCAGGTCTTCTAAATTACCTTGTTGCATTGAATGCATATGATATAGCAAAAGGAAAGAAAAAATGATTCTTAAAAGTCATCTTTTTACAATGATTATATACGCTGCCCTAACCTCAATAGTTCTTTCTTTAATTAGAAAAGAAGGAAGAGAACGAATAAAATTCGGAATAATCCTTTTTCTCTCTTTAATTTTAGGAGGGATAATTTTTGCCTGGATAATGTATCCATTCCCTTTTTAATGTTCCAATCAAAATTAATATACATAAGACTTATAACTGCTCTTTATGCTTCTTTAATTATTTATTCTTCTACAAAAACAAAGGCTCCGCTTGATATAACAAGATACTTCCCTGATTATCTTCTTCATTTCATTGAATACGGGATTTTGGGAGTCCTTTTATTTCTTTCTATCTCAAGAAATCCTAAGGAAAGTCTGAAAAGAAACGCTGCTGTGACAATTTTTATTTCATTTTTATTTGGAATTCTTAATGAAATCATTCAAAGTTTTGTTCCAGGCCGTGAAGCCTCAATTAAAGATATAGTATTTAATCTATTCGGATCCATTATATTTTTAAGTGCTTTATCCTATTTTCACAAAAATAAATTGTAATTAAATTAAGAGGGCAACCATCTTCTGAGCGATATATCGACGATTATTTAATTAAAAAGTAAGCTACAATAATAAATACATAAGAGTGAGCAGGAAGGGTGGCGGAGAAACCGAAGGTTCCTGAAAACCGTCACGAATAAAATTATTCTCATTTGACAATTTTTTTGTTATATTAAACTCCTTAAGTTCATGTCTCAAAAAAATTATAAAAGGTATTTAACTTACCCAACATTAATCTTATTTTTTTTGTTGTCTACTTTTCCAGTTTATTCTTTAAAAGATATCGCAATCGTTCACAACATAAGATATTTTTCAAGTGAGGACTACACAAGAGTGGTCGTGGATGTGAATAAGCCAGTAAAATTCAATGAACAGAAACTCATTGAAAAAGGTAGAACAAGAATTTATTTTGATATCCTGAATTCCAGATTGGCAAATATACCAGATAGGTTCATAATAAACAAAGGTTATCTTAAGGAAATAAGAATAGCCCAATTTAGAAGAAACATAGTAAGAGTTGTATTAGAATTCAAAGAAATCCAGAAATATAATATCTTTTCTCTTCAAAATCCATTTCGAATCATTATCGACATATTTGGAGAAGAATTTACAAGGCCATCAATTCCTTCCATCCCTTCTCCTACAGAAAAAAAAGAGTATTCCATGGCAAGACAGCTTGGCTTAGGAGTTAAAAAAATAGTTATCGATCCAGGGCATGGTGGACACGACCCTGGTGCTATTGGCTTATTTGGATTGAAAGAAAAAGAGATTGTCCTTGATATAGCACTAAAAATCAAAAAATTAATCGAAAAAAATCTTGACATTGATGTAATAATCACAAGAAACAAAGATAATTTCATTCCGCTGGAGGAAAGAACTGCAAAAGCAAACTCAGAAAAGGCGGATTTATTTATTTCAATCCATGCTAATTCCTCAAGAAATAAAAATAGAAATGGGTTTGAAATTTACACATTAAATTTTACAACTGACCCTGATGCCATAGATGTGGCTGCGAGAGAAAATGCAGTTTCAACAAAATCCATAGGAGAACTGGAAAACATCCTGAAAAAAATCATCCTTAACAGTAAACTGAGCGAATCTCAGGGATTAGCAAAAATGATACATAAAAGTATGGAGAATAACGCATTTCCTGTTCCAAAAGGATTAAAACAGGCTCCATTCTATGTGTTGATTGGAGCTGAAATGCCTTCAATTCTCGTTGAAGTTGCTTATTTAAGTAATGCAAGAGATGCAGCCCTTCTAAGAAAGCCTTCTGAAAGAGAAAAAATAGCTTCAGGAATCTATAACGGCATATTAGAATATTTAAAATCCCTCGGAAAGGTTTAAAAAATGGAAAGGAGAAAATTTTTAAACTCTATTATTGCTGGTGGGGTTGTTCTAAAATTTTTCCCCGAAATTATTCATTCTCAAACTTTGCCTGACTTGGCAGTGGTACAATCAGAATCTCCTTATATAGGAACAAAAAAAGCAATAGAAAAGATAGGGGGGATGAAGAAATTTATATCTCGAGGAGATAAGGTAATAGTAAAACCAAACATCGGATGGGATAGAATTCCTGAACAGGGAGCAAACACAAATCCAGAGGTTGTAAAAGCATTGGTTGAAATGGCATATGAAGCAGGAGCAAGAAAAGTCATGGTTCTTGACAATCCGTGCGATAACGCAAAGAAAACATACATAAGGTCAGGGATTGAGAAAGCAGCAAAAGAAGCAGGAGCTGAGGTTCCTCTTCCAAATTTGAGAAGAATAAAAAGAGTCTCAATTAATGGAGAATATTTGAAAGAATGGGATGTTCTCGTAAATTTTGTTGAAGTAGATAAAATCATTAATGTCCCTGTAGCAAAACATCACAGCTTAGCTGTTCTCACGCTCGGAATGAAAAACTGGCTCGGAGCTATCGGTGGCGAGAGGAATAGACTCCATCAACAGATTGATGGAGTAGTTAATGACCTTGCAGATTTCTTTAAGCCCAGCCTTTCAGTTATCGATGCCTGGAGAATTATGGTAAGAAATGGTCCAACTGGTGGGAGCCTTTCTGATGTCCAGATAAAGAAGACAATCATAGCAGGCAGGGATTATGTTGCAGTTGATTCCTATGGAGCTACACTCTTCGGAAAAACTTATAGAGAACTTGGATTTTTAAGAATTGCCGAGAAAAGAAAGAATGGTGAGGTAGACCTTTCAAAATTAAAAATTGAAAAATCAAAGATCTGAAAAATATATAATAATTGAGCTTTTAAGAATAATAACCCAATTCATATTCTTCTTTATTTTTTTTTATCTTATTCTTATAACAAAATATCCAGAGAAAGATGTTCTTTCTGCACCGGTAAATATATTTTTTAAATTTGACCCTTTAATACCATTAGTAAATCTGGTATCTTCTCACATTTTATTAAAAGCTTTTTATTTCTCACTGATAACATTGATGATAACAATTCTATTCGGAAGGTTTTTCTGTGGATGGATATGTCCATTAGGTTCTTTGCTCCAGCTATTTTCATTTATTTTCAGAAAAGCAAAAATATTTATACAGTTAAAGGATAAAGAGAGCAGACTCCTGTGGAAATATTATTTACTTATAGCCTTTTTGATATTTTCAATTTTCTCAGTGAATCTTTTCGGTATCATAGACCCATTCTCTCTCCTTTACAGATCATTTACAAACTCTGTATTTCCTGTAGCAGGGAAGATACTCGATTCAGTTATATTTATTTTCTACTCAATAAACATGAATCTTTTCGTTGAACTCGGTGATAGAATCTCCCAGTTCATGGAATCTTACTATATGGATTTAAATTTCGATCAGGGATTGTTTATCGGGTTGATTTTTTTGGTGATTATATTTTTGAATTCTTTAAAAGATAGATTCTGGTGCAGAGCCCTATGCCCGCTCGGTGCACTGCTGGGAATATTCGGAAATTTTTCATTTTTGAAATTAAAATTAGACCGAAGTAAATGTAATGAATGCAAATTATGTAACATTAGATGTCCAACCGAGGCAACTCCTTTTCCAGAAAACAAATGGAAAGCCTCAGAATGTATATTCTGTTTTACGTGCGCAAAAGTTTGCCCTTATTCTGGCATTACATTCCCCCTTGAATCCAAGCCTGCTCTAAACAAAACAGTTAATTTTGAGAAAAGGAAATTAATATTTACAGGAATGGCAGGTGTTGTTTTAGCTCCATTTTTCAAAATTTCATCTGCGGTAAAAAACGCTGACCCTTCGCTAATCAGACCTCCCGGAGCAGTTAAGGAGGAAGAATTTGTAAAAAAATGCATAAAATGTAGTGAGTGCATAAAAGTTTGTCCTACGAATGGATTGCACCCTTCCTTATTCGAAGGAGGTTTTGAAACTCTATGGACTCCAAAACTTGTTCCCAAAATAGGATACTGTGAGTATAACTGTTATCTCTGCTCCCAGGTATGTCCCACAGATGCGATTGAAAAAATTACAATGGAAAAGAAAAAGAAAATTCATATCGGAACAGCTTTTGTGGATAAAGACAGATGCCTTCCTTTCTCATTTGGAATAAATTGTATTGTATGTGAGGAACACTGTCCTACCTCTCCCAAGGCAATAAAAATGGTCGAAGAAGAAGTAACCACAAAGGATGGAAAAAAAATCATGAAGGTTCCGGTTGTAATCCCTGAAGAATGTATTGGATGTGGAATATGTGAATATAAGTGTCCTGTTAGAGACCTTGCAGCAATTAGAATAACAAGTGTTGGAGAAACACGCTCAGAAAAAAATGTTATGCTTCTTTAATTTATTGAGATAAAAGTTTTTTCAACTCTTCTTTTAAAAGAGGTACTACTTCAAACAAATCTCCAACAATTCCATAATCTGCTACTTTAAAAATTGGTGCTTCAGGGTCTTTATTCACTGCCACAATCACTTTAGAAGAGGACATACCGGCAAGATGCTGAATAGACCCAGAAATTCCAAAGGCCATGTATAAATCAGGAGATACAACTTTTCCTGTCTGCCCAACCTGATGTTGATGGTCTATCCATCCTGCATCCACAGCTGCTCTTGAGGCACCAACAGCGCAATTCGGGATAATTGAAGCTAATTCTTTGAGAAGGGAAAAATTTTCAGGAGTTTTCATTCCCCTTCCTCCAGATACAATGGCCTGTGCTTCTGTTATATCAAGAGCTGTTCCTCCTCCTCTTAGAATTTCGATAACCTTACTGTTTATTTCTTTTTTTAATTCATACTTTTCTTCTATTATTTCAGCATTTTTATCTCCATTAAAATCGATGGAGAAAACATTGGGCCTTAAAGTAGCAATATAAGGTTTTTTTAAGAAATTAACTAAGGCAAAAGCTTTTCCTGCGTAAATCGGCCTCTTTATATAAAGAATATCGCTTTCCCATTTTATCTCTATGCAATCTGACGCAATCGATACATTCAAATTAGCTGCAACTCTTGGAGCTAAATCCTTTCCCAAAGATGTGGCTGAAAAGAAAATTGCTTCTGGGGTTAATCTCTTCGCTAAATCTACAATTATGTCAGAATATAAAGAAGAATATTTTTCAAAAAAAGGATCATCATAAACATAAATTTTTTCACAAAATTTTTTTAAATCATTGATGGAATCTTTCAAATTATTTCCAATAATTATTGAATTAACTTCTCCTCTTTTTAATCTGATTGACTTCGACAAAACTTCGATTGAGGATTTTTTTATCCTTCCTTCCCTTTGTTCTATAAATACTAATATCATTTTATCTCCCTATTTCATTAAATTACCTTTGCTTCATTTCTTAGAAGTTCAACAAGCTTTTTCACTGCTTCCTCGGGTGTTCCGTCAATTATCCTACCCTCTTTTCTTGGAGGAGGGTAATCAATTTTCGAAATCTCAATCGACGGGCTTAAATCTTCTTCTTTAAGTCCTAACCCTTCAAGAGTAAAAATCTTGATTTCCTTCTTCTTTGCAGCCATTATTCCCTTCAAAGTTTCATATCTTGGTTCATTCAATCCTTTTTGAGCAGAAATTATTGCAGGAAGCGAAAATTCAACAACCTCTGTCGCTCCTTCAATCTCTCTGTGGACTTTTCCTTTTCCATTCTCAACCGTTAATTTAGTAACAACCGTAATCGAGGGGATAGTCAGAAATTCTCCCACCATACTGGGAATAACTGCATTATCGCTTCCAATTGCCTGTTTTCCAAAAAACAAAAGACCATAAACAGGAAACTCTTTTCTTATAAATTCAGAAATTATCTTTGCAATTCTGAATCCATCGTAAGTTTCTCCAGCTTCATCCTTTATTAAAATCGCCTCATCCACTCCCATTGCCAAAGCTTTCTTCAATACTGTGGTAACTTTTTCTTTTCCCACAGAGACTGCTGTGACCTTTCCGCCTCTTGCTTCCCTAATCCTTAAGGCTTCTTCAATGGCAAATTCATCGTAAGGGTTCAGTATAAAAGCTAAATCTTCTTCTACGATGGATTTTTTATCTTCAGATATCCTGATCCTGGTTTCTGTATCTGGAACCTGTTTTATAAATACTAAAATTTCCAATCTAACCTCCTTCAAATTTTTTAAATAACAGTGAGGCATTCGTTCCACCAAAGCCAAACGAATTGGAGATCGCTGCGTATATTTTCATCTTTCTTGAAACATTTGGAACATAATCGAGGTCGCAATCAGGGTCATGATTGGTAAGATTTATCGTGGGAGGCAATATCTCCTCTTTTATTGCCATTGCTGTTATTCCAGCTTCCAGTGCTCCTGCTGCTCCTAAAAGATGACCTGACATTGACTTTGTGGAAGAAATTGCAATCTTATACGCCCTACCTCCAAAAACTTTTTTAATTGCAAGGGTCTCAAGCTTATCATTCAAAGGAGTAGAAGTTCCATGGGCATTTATATAATCTATCAAATCCGGTGAAATTCCTGCATCTTTTATAGTGTTAACCATAACTCTAATAGCTCCATCGGCATCAGAACAGGGTGCTGTAATATGAAATGCATCTCCAGACATTCCGTATCCGATAATTTCTGCATAGATATTAGCATTTCTTTTTAAAGCACTATTCAACTCCTCTAAAATTAATATCCCTGCTCCCTCTCCCATTACAAACCCATCTCTATATCTATCAAAAGGTCTTGATGCTCTCTCTGGTTCATCATTTCTTGTGGATAGAGCTCTCATTGAAGAAAAACCTCCAAGCCCTAATGGAGTGATAGGAGCTTCTGAGCCTCCTGCAATCATTATGTCAGCTTCTCCTCTCTGAATTATTTTAAAGGAATCACCTATTGAATGAGAACTCGTTGAACAGGCAGTTGAAGTTGCAGAGTTAGGTCCTTTTGCCCCATATTTTATTGAGATCTGGCCTGCAGCTAAATTGATAACAACAGAAGTTATAAAAAATGGAGATATCCTCTTAGGTCCTTTTTCAAGATACTCCCGATGTGTATCTTCAATTGACTTCAAACCTCCTATTCCTGAACCAGCATAAACACCTACTCTTTCAGGATTTTCAAAAGGCAATTTTATACCAGAATCTTCTATTGCGAGATGGGCTGCAGCCAATGCATATTGTATAAAGGGATCTATCCTACCAATCTCTTTTTCTTCAATGAATTTTAATGGATCAAATCCTTTTATTTCACCAGCAATCCGTGTTCTAAACTCGGAGGCATCAAACTTTGTAATTAACCCAATTCCACTTTTTCCTTCAAGGATGTTTTTCCAATTCTCCTCTTTTCCAATACCTAAGGGAGAAACTAAACCAATACCCGTAATTACAACTCTTCTTTTCTCCCCGAATTGGGAACTCATTAATTTTATATTTGTAGATTATTGTATGTGCTTATGTATGTAATCTACAGCTTTTCCAACTGTTGTGAGTTTTTCTGCTTCTTCATCAGGAATGCTCATTTTGAAGTGATCCTCAAGAGCCATGACAAGTTCCACTGTGTCGAGAGAATCTGCTCCCAGATCATCTATAAATGAAGCATCTTCTGTTACCTGTTCTTCTTTAACTTTCAATTTTTCAACGATCACTTCTTTTACTTTAGAAAAAATTTCATTCCTATCCATTTATTCCTCCTAAAAATGATTTGATCTATCCCATAAAAAGTCCACCATTCACATGAATAACCTCACCATTAATGTATATCGATTCATCGGAAAGAAGAAAAAGAACCACATTTGCGACTTCTTTAGGGGTTCCAAACCTTTTCATTGGAATCAAATTAAAAAATGTTTCTTTAATCGAATCAGGCAGGGATTTTGTCATCTCTGTCTCTATATACCCAGGTGCGACTACATTTACATTTATTCCTTTAGAGGAGACCTCTCTGGCTAAAGATCGGGAAAACCCTATTATTCCTGCTTTCGAAGCAGAATAATTTGCCTGACCGGCATTTCCTATTATCCCCACAACTGAAGATATGCTAACTATCTTTCCATATCTGTTTTTTAACATATATTTTAAAACACTTTTAGTAAACAGAAAGGTTCCTTTTAAATTCACATCCAGAACTTTATCCCATTCATCTTCGCTCATTCTCAGTAAAAGGTTATCCTTTGTAATTCCAGCATTATTTACAAGATGATCGATTTTATTAAATTTCTGCTCAATTTCATTCACAGTTTTTTCCACCTCTTCTTTTTTCGATACATCAGTAACAAATGCTTCCGCATCTCCATTCATTTTTTTGATTTCCTCAACGGTCTCAAAAAGTTTATGGCGATTCATATCAACAAGAGCCAATGATGCACCTTCTTGTGCCAGTGAAACAGCTATCTCTTTTCCAATTCCCTGAGCAGCGCCCGTAACTATACTTACCTTTTCTTTAAACCTCATCACTAAATCTTTCTAAAATCTTCTTTGAGTTTAAGTATTTCAAAACTGATTCTTTCCTGCACCTTTCTATAAATAAAATTCTTTGCCACTCTTATTGCATTTTTTATCGCTTCAGGACCGGATCTTCCATGACCAATAACAGCCACTCCATTTATACCTAGCAAAAGCCCCCCTCCGTATTCTGAATAATCTACTTTTTTCTTAAATTTCTTTAGGGCTCTGTTCATCAACAAAAACCCTAATTTTGCAATAAGGTTTCTGCTCACCTCTCCTTTTAACATCGAGAAAAGCACTTCTACAACTCCTTCAGTAACTTTGAGAGCAACATTTCCAGTGAACCCATCACTGATAATAACATCTGCAACTCCTTGATATATAGCTCTTCCTTCTATATTCCCGATAAAATTCAAATTCGAATTTCTCAGTTCTTTAAAAGTTTCTTTAATAAGCTCATTTCCTTTCCCCTCTTCCTCGCCAATGTTTACAAGGCCAATTTTAGGGTTTTCCTTTCCAAAAATCTGTTCCATGAAAATTTTTCCCATCAATGCAAACTGTTTTAAATGTCTTGGCTTACAATCCACATTTGCTCCTACATCCATCAGTATCGAGAACCCCTTTAAAGTTGGAACTATAATAGCAAGAGCAGGCCTCTCAACTCCTTCGACCGGTCCGAGGATAGCTTTTGAAAGAGCCATTACAGCTCCTGTATTTCCAGCGCTTACCACACCATTAGCATTTCCCTCTTTAACAAGTTGAACGGCTTTTTTAATCGAAGAACTTTTTTTAAGCCTTAATGCTTGAAACACACTTTCCTCCATTTTTATAACTTCAGGAGAATGAACTATTTCAATCTTTGAACTTCTATCATTAAGTCGCTTCAATTCCTCTTTAATAATATCTTCCACACCCACAAGAATTATATCTACGTTCAATTCACGGGAAGCTTTTACAGCACCTTCAATGATTGCAGAAGGTGCTCTATCTCCTCCCATTGCATCCAAAGCAATTTTCATTTTAAATTAAATTATTCCTCCTCACCTTCGATTGTCTGTCTTCCTTTATAAAATCCACAGGAAGGACAAACCCGATGAGGAAGTTTTGGGGTTCCACAATGGGGGCAGATAGAAAAGGATGGTATCTTTAAATGATCATGGCTTCTTCTTTTTCCTTTTCTTGAATGAGAATGACGTCTTTTAGGGTTTGCCATTATCTCCTCTCTATTTAATGTTTAATTTAATCTTATCAAAAAAATGATTTTTAGCTTTCAATTCACACCCACATGACTTGATGTTTAAGTTAACCCCACATATTTCGCATAATCCTTTACAATTTTCACTACATATTGGCTTTAGAGGAATTGAAAGGTTTATCTGTTCTAAAATGATGGAATCTATATTTAACTCATTATTTCTGTAATATAATGATTCTAGATCTTTTTCTCTCAATTCCTTTTCTTTCAGTTCTTCGCTCAAAAATTGTTCCATTGGGTAATAAACCAGATTAAATGAAGAATTTATTTCCATTGTATAATCAGAAAGACATCTACTACATATCAAAGATATTTGAGTAAAAATCTGTCCTTCTATTATAGCTTTTTCAGCTTTCTTTGTTATTTTTATTTTAACCTGGGCTGGTCCAAGAAAATAAGAATTTTTTTCAAGAAGCATGAAATCTTCAAATTTAAATTCTTGTACAATCTCCAACCCCTCATTGGGAATATCCAATATATTAACTCTCATTTAATGTTACCTTTAGATCTTAATAAATTTATATTAATTCGCATAAATTGTCAAGCAAAGTAGAATTGCTGAAGCACGTAAAGTTTTATGGTGGTAAATAATTTGGGCAGCAAGGGTGACCCGAAAACACGCTGTATTTTCCCCAGCGAGGAAAATTACAGCTCGGCACTCATGCTCCGCTCTTTCCCGAGCCTAAAGTCTCGGGAAAACCATGCCCGCTCCGCATTCGTGACGGTTTTCTTGGCCACCCTTCCTGCCCATAAAAGATAAACTAAATTCTTCTTCAATAAAACTTTACGTGCTTAACATAAAATTTATATAATTTTTTTAAAATTGATGGAAGAATTTATAATTCCTAAAAGCTATAAAGATGCTATAGAAGTCCAGGAAAAATTGGCTCCAAGGGTAAAGATTGTCAAATTTAAAAGAAAAATTGAGCATGTTGGGGGAGCTGATGTTAGCTACAGTAAACATAATAAATCTATAGGGATAATTGCTATTTTAAATTTAGACACTCTGAAAATGGTGGAATTCAAAACCTCCACTCAGCCTATTTCATTTCCTTACATTCCCGGCCTACTTTCCTTTAGAGAAATACCATGTTTACTTAATGCATTTAAAAAACTCCATATTTTACCGGATTTACTTATAGTAGATGGAAATGGAATTGCGCATCCGAGAAAAATTGGAATTGCATCCCATATGGGGATTCTTTTAAACATTCCTACGATTGGATGCGCAAAGAAACCTTTCTATCCCACAGAAATTCCAGAAAACTATATAGGGGCATTTAAATATATGAAAAATAAAAAAGAAGAAATAGTGGGTGTTTCCTTAAGAACACGAGAAAATGTAAAGCCTGTTTATATCTCACCTGGCCATTTGATAAACTTTGAGGAAAGCATCGAGATTATCCTGAAAGTTTCAAGATTCAGGATTCCAGAACCTTTAAGA
The DNA here is from genome assembly GCA_040756905.1 of Acidobacteriota bacterium. Lineage (NCBI taxonomy): Bacteria > Pseudomonadati > Acidobacteriota > Acidobacteriota bacterium. The sequence continues at coordinate 34,797 of JBFLYD010000044.1, read as the reverse complement.
TTTGCCCATACTATAGGTAAAAATTTGAATCTTTAATGCCTTGACAACTATGTATCCCGTTAATATGCTCCATGTTTTTCCTTTTTCTTTTTTAACAAATTAACAGCCTCTCTGTATATATAAGGAGAGGATATTCCATAAAAATCAAGCAGTTCATGGGGTTTCCCGGAAATTCCAAAAGTGTCCGGGATTCCCATTATTTTTATAAAACATGGATAGTTTTGAGAGAGCACCTCAGCTACTGCAGACCCCAGTCCTCCAAATATCGAATGCTCTTCCACAGTTAAAACAGCTTTTGTTTTTTTAGCACTCTCCACTATCAATTCTTCATCAATTGGTTTTATCGAAGAAAGATTTGCCACTCTTGCATGAATTCCTTCTTTCGCAAGTTCTTCAGCAGCAATTAAAGAATGAAAAAGAGTTATTCCTATCGCAAAAATTGCGATGTCATCTCCCTCCATTAAAATAAAGCTTTTTCCAATTTCAAATGAATAATCATCATCAAGAATCACTGGAAACTTAGGCCTTGAAAGCCTGACATAGCAAGGCCCATAATCTTCTGCTATCGATATGATTATCTTTCTTGTCTCAACAGCATCACAGGGGCATATGACTTTCATGTTTGGAAGTATTCTCATTAAAGCCAAATCCTCATTTGACTGATGAGTAGCACCATCTTCTCCGACTGTTATCCCTCCATGGCTTGCAACGAGTTTCACATTTAGATTTGGATAGCATATACTCTGCCTTATCTGTTCCCATGCTCGCCCTGCTTCAAAGACTGCAAACGATGAAACAAAAGGGATCATTCCTCCCAATGCCAGACCTGCTGCAGTTCCAATCATATCCTGTTCGGCTACTCCCATGTTGAAAAATCTTTCAGGAAATTCCCTTGCAAATAAATTGGTCTTTGTTGAAGCAGAAAGGTCTGAATCTAAAACCACTATCTTTTTGTTTTCTCTTCCCAATTCTAAGAGGGTCTCTCCGTATACATCCCTCAAGCTCTCTTCTTTTATTTCTTTCAATTTAATTTTCATCCAGCTCTTTCAATGCTAATTCAAGCTCTTTTGGGGTAAGGGCAATTCCATGATATCTTGCTTTATTTTCCATGAATGAGACTCCCTTTCCTTTTATAGTATGGGCAATAATTACACTCGGTTTCCCTTTAATCAAATCAGCTTCATTCAAAGCATTAGAGATATCAAAAAAATTGTGTCCATCTATTTCAAAAACATGCCAGCCAAATGCTTGCCATTTATCCTTTAATGGCTCTAAAGACTTTATATCCTTGATCCATCCATCAATCTGTAAGCCGTTATAGTCAACAATTGCACAAATATTATCCAATTTTTTATGACTTGATGTCATTGCAGCTTCCCAGACCTGACCTTCCTGACTTTCTCCATCTCCAAGAAGAACATATATTTTTGAATTGATGTTTTGAAGTTTTAATGCTAAAGCAAGACCATTTGCCACAGACAACCCTTGACCCAGTGAGCCAGTTGATATTTCAACTCCAGGAGTTGTATTCATATCAGGATGGCCCTGAAGGGGATATTGAAATCTTCTCAAATTCCACAGCCAATCTACAGGAAAAAAGCCTATCTCTGCCAGAGCTGCGTATAATATTGGAGCACTATGACCCTTGGAAAGAATAAACCTGTCCCTTTCATTCCATTTCGGATTTGATGGATCAATTCTCATCTTCTTAAAAAACAAGAAAGTTACTATGTCAGCAGAAGAAAGAGAACCTCCTGGGTGGCCAGAGCCGGCCATCGTTGTCATCTTTAAAACATTAATTCTTAACTTCTTTGCTATTCGCTTAAGCCCTAATTCTTCCTCCTCATTCAGTATGTTTTTCATTCAATACCTTTTCCAATAATCTTTTTATCTGATTCGGATTTCCCTTTCTCTCCATCTTTTTTAAAACCTGTCCGATCAAAAAGCTTATAACCTGGGTCTTGCCCTCTTTTAATTGTTTTAAAGCTAACGGATTCTCTTTAAAAACTTCCTCTATTATTTCTCTTATCCTCTCATCATCAGTAATCAATTCAATCTTCTTCTCCTGAAGAATCTCATCGACCCTTTTTTTCTCTCTTGCCATCAAGGGGAATATTTCTTTCGCCACACTTATCGGAATCTCTCCATTTTCAACTCTAATTATCAGTTCAGCTAAATACTCAGGCGGCAATTTGAATTCATTGAAATCAATGTTTTCATCATTTAAATATCTTAGAACTTCTCCCATGATCCAGTTACTTGCATTTTTAGGCATTTTACAATATTTAACTGTTTCCTCAAAATAATCAGCAATCAATCTTGAACTTGTTAAAATTTCACAGTCATAAGAAGGAATTCCATACTTTTCTCTAAATCTTTTTCTCTTACTGTCAGGAAGCTCTGGAATATTTGACTTTATCAACTGAATTCTATCTTTACTTATTCTAAGAGGCAATAAATCTGGTTCAGGAAAGTATCTGTAATCATGGGCTTCTTCCTTTGACCTCATCGGAAATGTTTTTCCTGAGGAAGAATCATACAATCTTGTTTCATGGAATATTTTTTCTCCTCTATTCAAAAGTTCTTCCTGTCTTTTTATTTCATATTCCAGAGCTTTATGTAAAAACTTGAATGAATTCAAATTTTTTATTTCTGTTTTAGTACCGAGTTCCTCTTTCCCAATCTTTTTCTGGGATACATTGGCATCACACCTTAGACTTCCTTCTTCCATATTTCCATCGCATATTTCAAGGTATTGCAAAATTAACCTCAATTTCATCACAAATTGAACTGCTTCCTCAGGTGAGTAAATTTCAGGTTTAGTTACTATCTCAATTAAAGGTATTCCTGATCTGTTAAAATCAAGGTAGGTTTTTTTATTGGAGTCGGGCATCCCATCATGAATTGATTTTCCAGCATCCTCTTCAAGATTTATCCTTTCAATTACAACCTTTCTATCTCCATCAAGCTCAAGATACCCACCAACAGCAAGAGGAAGATCATACTGAGTTATCTGATAGCCTTTTGGAAGATCCGGATAAAAATAATTTTTTCTGCTGAATCTCGATATTAAATTTATTTTCATATTCAAAGCAAGGGCTAATTTAATCGAAAAATTCACCACTTCCTCATTCAAAACAGGAAGGGCGCCCGGCAAACCAAGGCATACAGGACAAACATTCTTATTGGGAGGCTCGCCAAAATTTGTCGAACAGCTACAGAAGAGCTTTGTTTTGGTCAATAACTGAGCATGAATTTCAAGACCTATTACTGATTGATACATTTGGAAATGAATTATACCATATATAATGTAAATTTAAAATTTTGGAAGATTCATGTATAATAATAATTTCTTAAGATAACATGAATATGAATCCTAATATTTTCAGAGAATATGATATAAGGGGTGTAGTCGAAGAGGACCTTACTCCTGAGGTAGTTGAAATTCTTGGAAAATCCATAGGAACTTATTTGAGAAATCAGGGCAAAAAAAACATAGTTGTTGGAAGGGACGGGAGAAATAGCTCCAGTGCATTTAAAGAAGCAATAATTTCAGGTCTTCTTTCTACGGGTTGCAATGTTACTGATTTAGGAGTAGTCCCAACGCCAGTTTTTTATTTTGCAAATCATTTTCTTAAAAAAGATGGTGGAGTGATGATAACTGGTTCTCATAATCCTCCTGAATATAATGGTTTTAAAATAATGTCTGGGCTGGAGACACTATGGGGAGACCAAATTCTTGAATTATATAAGATAATCGAGAAGGGAAGGTTTATAGAAGAAAAGGGTGCAAATCTGTTTATCTACCAAATCATCCCTGAGTATCAAAAATTCCTAATAAATAATGTACATCTAAAAAAGAAACCCATTGTAGTGGTTGATGCTGGAAATGGAACAGGAGGGGTGGTGGCTGTGCCCATTTATAAGCAATTGGGATGCAATGTCCATGAGTTATATTGTGAAGTGGATGGAAACTTTCCAAACCATCATCCTGACCCTACAATTCCTGAATTTTTGAAGGACATTGTAGAAAATGTTAAAAAAAATAAAGCAGATATTGGAATTGCATTTGATGGAGATGCTGACAGAATTGGAATAATAGATGATAAAGGAAATATCCTCTGGGGAGACCAGATAATGATAATTCTCTCCAGAAGTATTTTAAAAGATAACCCTGGTGCCACTATTATAGCTGAGGTTAAATCCTCAAAACTGCTGTTTGAAGAAATTAAAAAACTTGGTGGTCATCCAATCATGTGGAAAACAGGGCATTCACTGATGAAAAAAAAGATTAGGGATGAAAGAGCACTCTTAGCAGGAGAAATGAGCGGACATATATTTTTTGCTGATAGGTATTTTGGTTTCGACGATGCTATTTATACAGGAGCAAGAATTCTTGAGATCCTATCAAATACCTCTAACCCTCTTTCATCATTGTTAAAAGATCTTCCGAGAACTTATTTTAGCCCTGAAATCCGCATCCCCAGTTCTGATGACTTGAAATTTAAAGTTGTTGAGGAAATGAAGAAAGAATTCAAAGATTACCCATATATTAATGTTGATGGCGTAAGAATAAATTTTGAAAAAGGATGGGCATTGGTGAGGGCTTCAAACACTCAGCCAGTTTTAGTTATGAGGTTTGAGGCAGACACGGAAAAGGACTTAGAAAAAATCCAAAGTCTGATTGAGAAAAAAGTGCATGAAATTAAAATTAAATTAAAAGATACACTGGCATAACTATAACTGTGAGGGGCAAAAATTGAGTAGCGTAAATTTTTTCGAGGTAATATTTCTATCCATTGTCCAAGGAACAACTGAATTCTTCCCTATATCCAGCTCAGGCCATTTAGTATTATTTCAATTCTTATTTGGAATAAGAGAGCCTCAGATTATGTTTGATATTGTTCTCCATGGAGGAACCCTTCTGGCGATTATTTTATATTTAAGAAAAGATATAATAGAAATTCTGTTTTCAATTATAAAAAGTAAAAATGAGTCAAACCCTTTTTTAATTATCAGAGGCCATATTTTTTTGTTGTATATGTTAATCGCCCTTATACCAACAGCGTTGATTGGGATTCTTTTTGATAAAGAATTTGAAAAATTGTTCGGTACTTTAAAATACATCGGATATTCCTTTCTTATCACTGGAATCATATTGTTTATTACTAAATACGCAAAAGAAAGGAGAAATGTTCATGTAATTCATCCATTTCTAATCGGAATATTCCAGGGTTTAGCAATAGCTCCAGGAATTTCAAGGTCAGGAATGACAATAGGAATAGCTTTGTTACTGGGTTGGAAAAAAGAAATCGCCACAAAATTTTCATTTTTATTATCTATTCCTGCAATTCTTGGAGCTCTTTTTTATGAATCTCTAAAGGTAAAGCAATTGCAAAATGAAGATTTAACGATAATGATATCTGGCGTTTTCTTTTCTTTTTTAGTTGGTCTTATCTCCCTTAAGTATCTTTTTTCAATAATAAAAAAAGGTAAATTCTTCATTTTTTCTTTCTATTGTTTTTTTGTTGGAATTCTTATGATTTTTTATAACTTATTCTGGAGATAAAAATGCAAAGATGGGCTGTAATCTTGGCAGGGGGCATGGGAACAAGATTCTGGCCATGGTCAAGGCAAAATAACCCAAAGCAATTCCTTCCTGTAATAAGTAAAAGTCCTATGATTGAAGAAACAGTTAAAAGAATAAAACCGATGATTCCGGAAAAAAATATAATTATCGTTACCCATGAATCTTTCTATAAAAAAATAAAAAAAATATTTCCGAAATTTAATAAAGAAAACATCCTTCTTGAACCAGAATCAAAAAACACAGCTCCTGCAGTTATCTATGTCGCTTCTTTCATTTCAAAGAAAGATAGAAATAGCTCAATACTAATCTTACCAGCAGATCATTTTATAAGAAAAGATGAACTTTTTCACGGACTTATAAAATCTGCCTTTGAAATCGCTGAAGAGAATGACTATTTAATAACTTTTGGGATAAATCCCAAGGCTCCAGAAACAGGATATGGATACATTGAAATCAACAGAAATAAACAGATTCAAAAAAACGGTAACTACTTTTTTGAAGTAAAACAGTTCAAGGAGAAGCCCTCTAAAGAAAAGGCAATTGAATTTATTTCTTCTAAAAATTTCTTCTGGAATAGCGGGATTTTTCTATGGAGCATTGAAGCTTTTGAAAATAAATTAGAAAAATTTGCTCCAGAATTTTTTGTTTATTATAAAAAATTTGAAAATGCCCTGGCTAAAAAAGATTTCTCCCTTTTAAAAAATATTTATAAAAAAATTCAATCAATTTCAATCGATTATGCGTTAATGGAGAAATCTGACGATGTTTTTGTGGGCAAGGCTAACTTTATCTGGTCTGATGTTGGCTCATGGTCTTCTCTTTATGAATTGTGGGGGAAGGACAAAAATAACAATGCAATAAGAGCAAATCTGACAACGATCGATTCCTCAGGATGTGTTGTTTTCAGCGAAAAAAAACTCATTTCCCTAATCGATGTAAAGGATATGGTAATAATAGATACAGATGATGCCCTTTTAATCTGTCCGAAGGAAAAATCACAAAGAGTTAAAGAAATAATTGAAATGTTGAAAAAAGAAAAAAAATTGAATTATTTATAATCGTATGAATATGAATACAGAAAAATTAACCTTAAAATCTCAAGAAGCCCTCGAGGAAGCCCAGAAAATAGCCAAAGAATACAATCACCAGGAGATAACTCCAGAGCATCTTTTATACGGGTTGTTGACCCAGAAAGATTCGATCTTAATGCCCATATTTAATAAAATCGGAGCAGATTCGAATTTGATAATCAGCTCTCTAAAAGACCATTTTAAAACGCTCCCCTCAGTTGAAGGTGGAGATATATTTATATCAAGAAGAATGATCAATGTCGTAAATCAAGCAGAAAAAATTGCTGATAAATTTAAAGATGATTACATCTCATCTGAGCATTTATTGCTAAGCCTTTTGAATGAGGGTAAAACAGCTTCAAAACTATTAAAAAATAATGGAATGACTGAAGAAAATTTTCTTTACGCCTTACGAGCCATAAGGGGCTCCCAGAGAGTGTCAGACCAAATGCCAGAGGAAAAATATCAGGTCTTACAGAGATTCGGAAAAGATCTAACTGATTTAGCAAAAAAAGGAAAACTTGATCCGGTTATTGGAAGAGATGATGAAATAAGAAGAGTAATTCAAGTTCTAAGTAGAAGAACGAAAAATAACCCTGTTCTTATTGGAGAGCCAGGTGTTGGAAAGACTGCCATTGTCGAGGGTCTTGCCCAGAGAATAATTTCTGGAGACTGTCCAGAAAGTTTAAAGAATAAAAAAATTATAGCTCTTGACATTGGTTCAATCATTGCAGGAACTAAATACAGGGGCGAATTTGAAGATAGATTAAAAGCAATTATCAAAGAAGTGGTCGAATCAAATGGAGAAATTATGCTTTTCATGGATGAGCTCCACACAATCGTGGGAGCAGGAGCAGCAGAAGGAGCTGTAGATGCTTCAAACATCCTGAAACCTCCTTTATCCCGTGGTGAACTTCGCGCAATCGGAGCTACAACCCTTAGTGAATATAAAAAACACATCGAAAAAGATGCTGCTCTTGAAAGAAGATTTCAACCAGTTTATGTGGATGAACCAACTGTAGAAGAGGCAATCTCAATACTTAGAGGATTAAAGGAAAAATATGAACTACATCATGGAATAAAAATAAAGGATTCTGCTCTTGTGGCTGCTGCAACTCTATCAAACAGGTTCATATCTGATAGATATCTTCCAGATAAAGCAATTGATTTAATAGATGAGGCTTCCGCGAGACTTAGAATTGAAATCGACAGTCTTCCCACTGAAATTGATGAAATCGAAAGAAAAATCATTCAGCTTGAAATTGAAAAGGAAGCTTTAAAAAGGGAAAAGGATTCGGCTGACAAGATAGAAGCTTTAAACAAAATGATCACTCAACATAGCGAGGAAAAAAACAAATTAAAATCCCAATGGATTTTAGAAAAAGACACAATTCTTAAAATAAGGAATATTAAAGAATCCATAGAAAAATTAAAAATTGAAGAACAGAATTTAGAGAGAAAAGGAGAGTATGATAAAGTAGCAGAACTGAGATATGGAAAATTGCTTGAACTTCAAAATCAACTGAAAAAACAGAATGAGAAGCTTGTTGAGATTCAAAAAAGAGGAAAGATGTTAAAAGAAGAAGTCGATGAGGAAGATATAGCAGAGGTTATATCAAAATGGACGGGCATTCCATTATCAAAATTATTAGAAAGCGAAAAAGAAAAATTAATTCACATGGAAGAGAGATTAAGAGAAAGAGTTATCGGACAGAATGAAGCTGTCAAAGCTGTCTCCAATGCTATAAGACGAGGAAGGTCAGGACTTCAAGACCCAAGAAGACCGATTGGTTCTTTTATCTTTTTAGGCCCAACTGGGGTTGGAAAAACAGAACTTGCAAAAGCAATTGCTGAATTTCTTTTTGATGATGAAAAGGCCATGGTCAGGTTAGATATGTCAGAATTTATGGAAAAGCATTCAGTCTCAAAGCTAATAGGAGCGCCACCGGGCTATGTGGGTTATGAAGAAGGGGGCCAACTTACAGAGACTATTAGAAGAAGACCTTACTCTATCATTCTTCTGGATGAAATAGAAAAAGCCCATCCTGATGTCTTCAATATTCTTCTCCAGATCCTTGACGACGGAAGGCTTACCGATAGTAAAGGAAGGTCAGTGGATTTTAAAAATACTTTGATAATAATGACTTCCAATCTGGGGAGTTCAATAATTCAGGATATGATAAAAGATGAATTCCAGATGAAGAATAAAATCATGGAAATGCTGAGAGAATTTTTTAAACCAGAATTCCTCAATAGAATAGATGACATAATTATTTTTAAGCCTCTTTCAGAGAGTTCTATTGAAAAAATAATAGATTTGAGAATCAATGATTTAGAAAAAATTCTAAAAGACAAAAATATTAATTTGAAAATCTCAAAAAAAATGAGAGAAATTATAAAAGAAAAAGGATTTGATCCTGTATTTGGTGCTCGCCCTCTAAAAAGGGCGATTCAAAACCTTATTCAGAATCCATTGGCAATGGAAATACTGTCTGGAAAAATAGAGAACGGAACCTCTATCAAGGTGGATTGGGATAGATTTAAAGAAGAAACTACCTTTATTACAGAATAAATTCAGAGGAGGGTTGCCGATGAAAAAATACGTATATTTTTTCTCTGATGGCAAAGCTGAGGGTAATAAAGAGATGAAAGATATACTGGGAGGTAAGGGGTCTGGGTTAGCTGAAATGACCAATGCAGGTATCTCTGTTCCGCCTGGATTTACTATCTCTACTGAGGCATGTACAATTTTTAACAAAAATGGAGAAAAAATTCCTGATTCAATAAAAAATGAAATATACAAAAATTTAAAAAAATTGGAAAAAGTTACAAAAAAAGGATTTGGTGACGAAAAAAACCCTCTTCTTGTCTCTGTAAGGTCAGGAGCAAAATATTCAATGCCTGGAATGATGGATACAATCCTCAATCTTGGTTTAAACGATAAGACAATGAAAGGTCTCGCTCAAAAAACAAACAACCTTAAATTTGCCCTTGATTGTTACAGAAGATTTATTCACATGTTCTCCAATGTAGTCCTTGGTATTGATAAAAGAAAATTTGAAGATATTCTCAACGAGATCAAAAATATTGAAGGAATTAAATATGAATTCGAACTATCAGAAAAAAAATTTGAAGAATTAATTGAAAAATACAAGATTCTTGTAAAAAAAGAAAAAAATATCGAATTTCCTCAGGATGTTTACCAGCAGCTTGAGATGGCAATTAATGCTGTGTTTAAATCATGGAACAACCCTCGAGCAATAACCTATCGCAAGATATACAATATTTCTTCTGATCTTGGAACAGCAGTTAATATCCAAGCAATGGTCTTTGGAAATTTTGGAAAAAGATCAGGAACTGGGGTTGGCTTTACCCGAAATCCTTCAACGGGTGAGAAAGAATTTTATGGAGAGTTTCTTGAAAATGCTCAGGGAGAAGATGTTGTAGCAGGAATAAGAACACCAAGACATATATCAGAGCTAAAAAATTTAATGCCAGATGTTTTTAAAGAGCTTGAAAAAATCACAAAAACTCTCGAAATCCACTATAGGGATATGCAGGACTATGAGTTTACAATCCAGGAAAATAAATTGTATCTGCTCCAGACTCGAAGTGGAAAAAGAACAGGACTTGCATCTGTCAAAATTGCAGTTGATATAGTAGAGGAAGGACTAATTCAAAAAGATGAAGCAATTGCGATGGTTGACCCTCCTTCTCTGAATCAACTTCTTCATCCTATTTTTGACCCTGAAGAAAAGAAAAAATATCCTTCTGCGGCGAAAGGACTCGCTGCTTCTCCTGGCGCTGCAACTGGAAGGACGGTTTTTAATGCTGATGATGCTGTTACATGGAATCAAAAAAATGAAAAAGTTATCCTTGTTAGACTGGAAACATCCCCTGATGATATCCATGGTATGAGTGTATCCCAGGGATTTTTAACAGCAAGAGGAGGAATGACTTCCCATGCCGCAGTCGTAGGAAGGCAAATGGGGAAGCCTGCTGTTGTTGGATGCGGAGAATTAAAAATAAATGAAGATGAAAAATACTTTGATTTAAACGGAAATAGGATAAAAGAAGGAGACTGGATTTCAATAGATGGAAATACAGGAGAGATTTTTCTTAGTAAAATAGCCACCAAGGAATCTGAAATTCTCCAGGTTTTAAAGGGAAAATTAAGTAAACATGAATCTAAAATTTATCAATATTTTGAAAAACTATTGAGCTGGGCAGATGAGATAAGAAGACTTAGAGTAAGGGCAAATGCTGATACTCCAGATGATGCAAGGATGGCGATCTTATTCGGTGCTGAAGGAATCGGACTTTGCAGGACAGAGCATATGTTTTTCGGTGAGGATAGGCTTCCATACATGCAAAAGATGATAATGGCAAGAACTGAAAAAGAAAGAAAAGAGATACTTGAAAAATTACTTCCATTCCAGAGAGAAGATTTCATTAGACTTTTTAAAGAAATGAAAGGACTTCCGGTGACTATAAGAACATTAGATCCTCCGCTCCATGAATTTTTGCCAAAAAGAGAAGAATTAATGGTCAAAATCGCAACTCTAAAAACTAAAAATCCAGGAGTAAATACCCAAGAGTTAAAAGAATTAGAGGAAATTCTCGAAAGAGTTGAGGAACTTCATGAATTCAATCCAATGTTAGGACACAGGGGGTGCAGACTTGGAATTACCTTTCCAGAAATAACTGAAATGCAGGCAAGAGCTATCTTCGAAGCAGCCGCAGAACTAATTAAAGAGGGAGAAAAAATATCCCCAGAAATTATGATACCCCTTGTGAGTTCGGTAAAAGAAATAAAGGATCAAAAGGAAATAATCAAAAGAGTGGCAGATGAAGTAATGAAGAAAAATAAAATAAAAATAGAATTTATGGTGGGAACTATGATTGAGGTACCCAGATCAGCTATCACTGCAGATGAAATTGCAGAAGAAGCCGAATTTTTCTCATTTGGAACAAATGACTTAACTCAGACTGTTTTCGGAATTTCAAGAGATGACTCAGTAAAATTTGCAAGGTATTATTTGAGGGAGGGCATCTGGGATAAAGACCCTTTTGAATCCCTGGATAGAAATGGAGTTGGGGAGTTAATGGAAATTGCTGTAAAAAAAGGAAAAAAAGTAAGGGAGAATTTGAAAATAGGAATCTGTGGAGAACATGGAGGAGAACCTGATTCGATTGAAATCTGTCATTCTATTGGTCTGGATTATGTAAGTGCCTCTCCTTTCAGAATACCCATAGCTCGATTAGCTTCTGCAAGAGCAGTTTTAAAAGAAAAAGGAGAAATAAGGGAAAATTAGTGTCATGTCACTTAAATACCTTTTGTTATATTATTGTGACATGACACTTTCCCTATGGGAGAAAGATCTCCTTAGACGCTTCGCTGAGCACCCCCCAGACATGGGGAAGATACCTTCCCCATACCCCTTCAGTGTGCTGTCAAAAAAATAAAATTACTCAATGAACAAAATTTAATAGACAGCACACTATTCTATTTTTTATAAATGATTAATCAAGGAAGCGAAATAACCAGCTCCAAAGCCATTGTTAATATTTACCACTGCTATTCCGCCAGAACAATTGTTCAGCATTGTCAATAAAGGAGATATACCTCCAAAATTTGCTCCATACCCTTGACTTGTAGGTACTGCGATTACAGGAGAGTGAACAAACCCTGCAACCACTGATGGTAAAGCACCTTCCATGCCCGCGACTACAATAATCACCCTGGCTTCTCTCATCCTCTCAATCTGATCAAAAAGTCTATGTATTCCAGCTACTCCCACATCGTATACTTTTTCTACATCGTTTCCCATCAATTTACAGGTAACATAGGCTTCTTCAGCAACAGGAATATCTGAAGTGCCAGCTGAGAGAATTAAAATTTTTCCCTTCCCTTTTTCAACCTGATTCTTATCATAATACGCAATTGACGCCAATTTATTATATTTCAAATAAGGAATTTTCTTTTTTATTTTTTTATACATTTTTTCATCCAATTTAGTAATTATCAAATTGCCTCCATTCTTCATTATCTTTTTTGCTATTTTATAAATCTGATCATCAGTTTTGCCGATTCCTAAGATAACCTCAGGGACTCCTCTTCTTATCTCTCTATGAAAATCTATTTTTGCAAATTCAATATCTTCATAAGGAAGAAATTGCAAAGCTTCATAGGCATCCTCAATATCAATCCTTCCTTCCTTTAACTCTTCTAATAATTTTTTTACCTTATTTTTAAACATGATAATATTATAATAATTCAGCTTATTTATAGCAATTTTATCATTTTTTTATAGAGGTCAACCATCTTCTCAATTATTAATGTGGAAAAAATTCCACAATGATTGTGTTAATCTGGAAAATCGAAATGAATGTAAAATTTCATATGTATATATATATCAATAACTTAGATATTTGGCATACATTTTGCTTATAAAATATATATGTTTCCATATTCAGGTACTTTAAAAGAAAGCATAGAATTGAGTGGCATTGGAGTTCATACTGGAGAAAAAGTTAATCTTAAAATTCAGCCATCTAAGCTCCATAGAGGAATCACTTTTAAACGAAAAGATCATAATGGAATTGAATTCAAATTGGACCCGAGAAAAGCTATATCCAATCATAGCACTATTATTGTTTATAATGGGTTCAAAATTTATACGATAGAACATCTTTTAGCTTCCCTAAAATTTCTTGGAATTGACAATGCTACAATCGAGCTAGATGGAAATGAAATCCCTATTATGGATGGAAGTTCCTATATTTTTGTAAAAGAAATTGAAAGGGTTGGAATCAAATTCTTCCCTGAAAAAAGACAATACTTAAGAATCAAATCCCCTTTCAAAATCGAGGAAAATGGAAGAAAGATTGAAGTCTTTCCCTCTGATTATTTAAAAATATACTACTTTATTTCTTACTCTCATCCATTAATTGAAAATCAAGAAAAATCTATTATAGTTACAAAAGATTCCTTTGCCACAGAAATTGCACCAGCTCGAACTTACGGTTTTTTAGATCACGTAGACATTCTTGAAGAGAAAGGGATAATAAAAGGTGCTTCATTAGAAAATTCAATAGTTCTCACAAAGGATGGGATTCTAAATGGTCCTCTAAGGTTTAAGGATGAATTTGTAAGACATAAGATTCTTGATTTTCTTGGTGATTTAAGCATCTTAGAATTCAGTATTCTTGGATGCATAAATATATACAAAGGAGGTCATTCCCTTCATTTAAAATTTATAAATTATATCTTAGACAATCCTGACCTATCTGAATTAATAGAACTTTCAGATGGGAAAAATTCCCTCTATAATATAACTCGAAATATTTGATTGATTCTTCTTAAAAAATTATATTAAAATTAAAACCTATTTGGAGGATATATGAAAAAGAAGCCATTTCCTAAAAAAGGAGAGGAAGTGCTCCATCTCTGGGAAAAAGCCATTAAAGCTTTTTATCAAAAAGAATATGAAAAGGCGAAAATGCTTTTTAAAGAATTTAATGAGAAATTTTTCTCAGAAAAAGAGATGGTAGCAAGGTCCAATTCTTACATTTCCATATGCGATAATTTTTTAGGAAAAAAAGAAAATACTTTAAAAAAATACGAAGACATTTTTTTGTATGGAGTATACAAATTAAACAAAGGAGAAACAAAGGAAGCGATAAAATTATTCAACCGCGCGCTCGAGAAAATGCCAAAAGATCCAACTTGCTACTACATAATGAGTCTATGTTATGCTAAAAATTCTGATTATAAAAATTCTATAGAATTCCTTAAAAAAGCTACCATAAGAGATGATTACTTTAAAGCTCTTGCAATTAACGAACCAGACTTTGAACCTCTGCACAATTTAAAGGAATTTCAAGAAATTACACAACTATGAAAAGCATTCCATATTTTTTAGTTCTTTCAGCAGGAAAAGGAACAAGATTTAAATCATCCATTCCCAAAGTGCTGCATCCCATACTGGGAAAGCCAATGTTAGAGGTATTGATAGAGAAAATATTAAAACTGCAACCAAAAAAGGTTTATATAATTGTTGGTTATAAAAAAGAAATGATAATCGAGAGGTTCTCAGATCCACAAATAAAATATATCATTCAGGATGAGCAACTGGGAACCGCTCATGCTATAATGTGTTGTGAAGACGAGATTGAATTTAAAGATGAAGATGGAATAATCATAAATGGGGATATCCCATTAATTAAAATTAGTTCTCTATTAGAATTTTATAAATATCATTTAAAAAATAAAAATTCACTCACCTTGATGAGTGCCATATTAGAATCCCCAAATGAATATGGAAGGATTGTAAGGGGTAGCTCCGGAGAGATAAAAAAAATAGTGGAAGCAAAAGATTTAACCGAAGAGGAAAACAAAATAAAAGAGATTAATGCTGGAATCTATTGTTTTTCCTACAATAAAATCTTCCCTTACTTAAAAAAAATATCCAATGTAAACAAAAAGAAAGAATACTATCTAACTGATATAATCGATATTTTAATAAAAAAGGGTGAAAAAGTTGGAGTGTGGATGAACAAAAATTCAGATGAAATACTGGGAATAAACGATCGTGAAGAACTTTCAAGAGCTACTGATATTCTGAGATTAGAAAAAATTAGAGAGCTACAAAAAAATGGAACCACAATAATCGACCCCAATACTTCATGGATAGAATGGGATGTCTCAATCGGAAAAGATTCAATCGTATACCCATATACATTTATTGAAGGGAATACTAAAATCGGCAGAAATTCCAAAATATATTCATTCACTCACATCAGCAATTCAATCATAGGTGATAGTGTAACAGTTTTAACTTCATCTTATATACAAAATTCTAATTTAAAAAATGGTTCTACAGTTGGTCCTTTCTGCAGGATAAGAATGAATTCTCAGATAGAAAAAGGGGCAAGGGTTGGAAATTTTGTAGAAGTAAAAAACACTAAATTCGGAGAAGGTTCCAAGGCAATGCATTTAACATATCTTGGGGATTCAGAAATCGGTAAAAATGTCAATATAGGAGCTGGTACAATAACTTGCAATTTTGACGGCAAGAAAAAAAATAAAACTATTATAGAATCAGACGTTTTCATCGGCTCAGGCACTGAATTGGTTGCTCCTGTAAAGATAGGGAAAAAATCCTATGTAGGAGCCGGATCTACCATTACAAAAAATGTTCCTCCTTTTGCTCTTGCAATAGCAAGAGAGAAACAGAAAAATAAACTCAACTGGGTCAAGAAAAAAATAATGAAATGTGCGGAATAATTGGATACATAGGAAAAAAGAAAATCGTGCCCCTTCTTCTGGAAGGACTTAAAAGATTAGAATACAGAGGATATGATTCTGCAGGAATAGCTGTTATAGATGGAAAAAATCTTCATATAAAAAGAGTCCAGGGGAAAATAAAGGATTTAGAGGAGAATCTTCTTATCTCTCCATTAGATGGCAGCTATGGTGTTGGCCATACCAGATGGGCTACTCATGGAAGGCCAACTGAAGAAAATGCTCATCCTCATCGGGACTGCACAGGAACTATAGTTGTCGTTCACAACGGAATTATTGAAAATTATTTAAAATTAAAAAATCAACTCATAAACGAAGGTCATAAATTTATCACTGAAACTGACACAGAGGTTATTGCTCATCTAATAGAAAAATATTTCAAAGGAAAACTCGAAGAAGCCTTAATAGAGGCTTCAAATCATTTAGAAGGGGTTTATGCTTTGGGAATAATAAGCCCAAAGGACCCTAAAAAATTGATAGCAGCAAAATATGGACCGCCAATGATAATAGGAATAGGAGAAGATGAATATTTTCTTTCATCTGATCTCGCAGCGATCCTGAATCATACCCGAGATGTTATCTTTTTAGAAGATAAAGAAATTGCTATTATACAATCAGAAGGGGTAAAATTCTTAAATTTTGATGGGAAATTTGTACAAAAAAATTCTCAGAAAATAAATTGGGATCCTGTGATGACTGAGAAAGGTGGATTCAGACATTTTATGCTGAAAGAAATATACGAGCAACCAAGAGCATTACGGGAAACAATTTTTGGAAGAATTTCTCTTGACACTGGAAAAACCTATATTGATGAATTAAATTTGAATGATGAATTTCTGAAAAATGTATCAAAAATTGTAATAATTGCATGTGGGACATCTTGGCATGCAGGATTGATAGGAAAATACTTAATCGAAAGCATATCTAAAATACCAGCCGAAGTGGATTATGCCTCTGAATATCGATATAAAGACCTCATATGGAATAAAAATTTCCTCGGAGTTGCAATAACCCAATCTGGAGAAACAGCTGATACTATTGCTGCTATGAGAGAAATAAAGAAGCTTGGGGGAAAAATTATCACAATATGTAATGTCCATGGAAGCATGGCTACAAGAGAAGCAGATGGAATTATATATACGCATGCAGGGCCAGAAATAGGAGTTGCTTCTACAAAAGCTTTTACATCTCAATTAGTGGTGTTGGCTCTTTTAGCAATTCATCTGGCCTGGGCTAAGAAAAATATCAATAAAGATTATTCGATAAGCCTATTAAATGAACTCCAGAGAATTCCTCATAAAATAGAAATGATATTAAACAAAGATAAAAAAATAGAACAGATAAGTCAGAAATATGTTTTCTATAACAATTTTCTCTACCTTGGTAGATGGATTAACTACCCTGTGGCTCTTGAAGGTGCTTTAAAATTAAAAGAAATATCTTACATCCATGCAGAAGGCTATCCAGCTGGTGAAATGAAACATGGTCCTATAGCTCTTATAGATACAAAGATGCCAACAGTTGCAATTGCAACAAAGGACAGGGTAAAAGATAAAGTAATGAATAACATCTCAGAGGTAAAAACAAGGGGTGGAGAGGTAATAGCTATCGCTACCGAAGGAGATGAAGAAATGAAAGGAAAAGTCGATGAAATTATCCATGTTCCAGAAACTTCAGAAATTTTTACTCCCTTCCTCAATATAATCCCATTACAGCTTTTTGCTTATAACATAGCTTTCAAAAAAGGCTATGATGTAGATCAACCAAGAAATTTAGCTAAAAGCGTAACAGTGGAATAAAAATATTTTTAATTTATCAATCCTTCTTTTTGAGATTTCTTAAAAAGTAATTTTATGTTAATAAAAAAAATTTTTGAGAATCGATAATTTTTCCTTCTGTAGAAAAGAAGAGACCTCTTAAAAAGCTCCAGATGCAAGGCGCAGTGAAGCTTTGAGCGGAGGCGTACTTTCTGTACGTTGGAGCGATAAAGCTGAGACTGCAACGCAGCAGATGGACTTTTTAAGAGGTCTCTTTTAAAATAAGAAAGTGAAAACAATTTATCTTGTAGACGCAAATTCTCTTATATACAGGTCCTATTACGCCATAAGGGGGCTCAGTAATTCAAATGGATTTCCCACCAATGCAATTTTTGGTTTTTTAAATACAATTAAAAAAATTTTGAAAGAAAAGAAGCCAGAACTCATAGGAGTAGTATTTGATAGCAGTGAAAAGACCCTCAGGCGCATATCTTTTGAACAATATAAGGCACAAAGACCACCGATGCCAAAAGATCTCTCTGTTCAGATTCCAAAAATAAAAGAAATTTTAAATGCGTACAACATTACCTTTTTTGAAATACCCCAGTATGAAGCAGATGATGTGATAGGCACTATAGCTGAAAAAGCATTAAAATCAAATTACCAGGTTATTATAATCTCAACCGATAAAGATGTTTTTCAGCTCGTAAAAAATGGGATTAAAGTTTACAATCCTTCAAAAGAAATAATTCTCGATGAAAAGGAAGTCAAGGAATTTTTTGGAGTGTACCCCTCTCAGGTAGTTGATGTTCTTTCATTATGGGGTGATTCTACTGACAATGTTCCAGGAGTTCCTGGTATTGGTGAAAAAGGTGCAAAAGACCTGATAAATGAATTCTCTAACTTAGAAAACCTTCTTAAAAACATAGATAAAATTAAAAATGAAAAATACAAGCAATCCTTAAAGAACAATATGTATTTGTTAAAACTGAGCTCTGAGTTGGTAAAAATCCAAAAAGACCTGGAAATCGAGTTAAATTTTGAAAAACTATTGCCTAAAGAACCTGATACTCCAAGATTAATTCAATTATTCAGGGAACTTGAATTCAAAAGCTTTTTAGATGAAATATATACAGAAACCAGTCGGACTTCAAAAGAGTACAAAACAATATTCGATGAGAAGGAATTACTTGAATTGATAAACGAGATAAAAAAGAGAAAATATCTGTCATTGGACGTGGAAACAGATAGTCAGTTTCCCGTAGCTGCTAACTTAGTAGGAATATCCATCACTCTTGACCCTGATAAAGCTTTCTACATCCCTATAGGACATATGTATTCCGACTGTCCAGCTCAACTTGAAAAACAAAAGGTAGTGAATTTATTAAAACCCATTTTTGAGAAAGAGGATATTAAAAAGATTGGGCAGAATATTAAATATGATTACATTGTGCTTAAAAACAATGGAATAGACATGAAGGGAATTGATCTCGATACTATGATTCTATCATACCTGTTGAACCCCAATAAAAGAAATCATAATCTGGATGAGCTTTCGATGAACTATCTCAACTATAAACCAATCTCTTTTAATGAAATTGCAGGCACAGGGGAAAAAGAAAAGACTCTGGACAAAATAGAAATTGAAAAAGTAAGTTTCTATTCATGTGAAGATGCGGACATAGCGTTGCAGCTTTCGAAAATTTTATTTGAAAAAATTAGAGAAAAAAGTTTGGAAGCTCTTTATTATGAAATTGAACTTCCTCTTATGGAAGTTCTTGCTCATATGGAACTGGCAGGGGTGAAAATAGACCTGGAAATTCTTAAAAAATTATCAAAAGAATTGGAGGCTGAAATTGAAAAGATACAAGAAGAAATCTTTTCAAAATCAGGAACCGAATTTAACATAAATTCTCCAAAACAGATGGCTGAAGTTTTATTTGATAAATTAAACCTTCCTGTACAGAAAAGAACAAAAAAAATAAGAAATTTTTCTACAGATGTGGAGGTTCTTAAAGAATTAAGCTTGTTACATCCAGTTCCAGCTTTAATTTTAGAATACAGAACTTTATCCAAGATTAAATCTTCCTATGTTGATGCTATTCCAAAGTTGCTAAATAGAAAAACCGGAAAAATCCATGCTTCATACAATCAGACTGTAACTGCAACTGGTAGATTGTCATCGTCTGATCCGAACCTCCAGAACATACCAATTAGGACAGACTTGGGAAAACGATTAAGAGCATCTTTCATACCAGAACCTGGATCAAAGTTTGTTTCAGCTGATTACTCTCAAATTGAATTGAGAGTTTTAGCGCATCTTTCAAGAGACCAGGCCCTTATAGAGTCATTTATAAAAGGGGAAGATATCCATGAAAGAACTGCCAGAGAAGTGTTCGGAGAAAATTCTCCTTTAAGCAAGCAGGAACAGAGAAGAAAAGCAAAAATAATTAATTTTTCAATTATTTATGGAACCTCTGCATTCTCTTTAGCGAAGGAACTTGAGGTATCAACCAAAGATGCCCAAAATTTTATAGAAAAATATTTTGAAAAATATAAAAAAGTAAATGAATATATAGAAAAGATGGTAAAAGAAGCATATGAAAGAGGTTACACCACAACAATGTTAGGGAGAATAAGAGAAGTTCCAGAATTAAAAAATCCAAATAAAATTATCCAGCAAGCTGGGGAAAGAATTGCAATAAATACCCCCATCCAAGGCTCAGCAGCTGATCTGATGAAAAAAGCCATGGTTGATGTGTTTCGAGAAATTGAAAAGAATAATCTAAAATCCAAGATTATCATTCAAATTCACGATGAACTCATCCTTGAAGCTCCAGAAAACGAAATTGATGAAATAAAGTCAATCTTAAAAGAGAAGATGGAAAAAGTTTATCCCCTTGAAGTTCCATTGATTGTCGATTTAAAAGTTGGAAAAAACTGGGCTGAAGTATAATGAAAATAGGAATTATATCTGATACCCATGATCACAGAGAATACGCAAAAAAAACTGTAGATATTTTTAACAATGAAAATTGTTCGCTTATTATTCACTCAGGAGATTTTGTTGCCCCATTTATCATAAACGACCTGATGAATTTAAAATGCCCGATGATTGGAGTTTTTGGTAACAATGACGGAGAAAGGAAAGGTCTTAAAAGCTCAATTTCATTAATTGGAGAAGTCTGGGAAGCACCCCTGAGATTCAGTATAAACGAGATTAATTTTTTGATACTTCATGAACCCGTTGAAATTGATAAACTAATTGAAGAAGGAAAAAACAGGATAATAATATACGGACATACTCATCGCAAGGATTTGAGGAAAGAAAAAAATGTATTAATAATTAATCCAGGCGAAGCTGGAGGCTGGCTCTATGGATCCAGCTCTATTGCTATTTTAAATCTTGAACACATGTCAGTAGATTTTATAGACATAAAGTAAGCATATAAAGTTTGGTAAAGTTATATAATTTGGACAGCAAAGGTTACCAAGACAGAAATAAAGAGGCCAACCATTCCCTTCGCTCAGAAGATGGTTGGCCTCTCATTTACATAAAATAATCGTTGAAAAAAAAATGTAATTCATTTAATATATTTTTTTAAGATGGAGAATCTAAATTGAAGAGAACTTTTCAACCAAACATAAGAAGAAGGAAAAAAACCCATGGATTTCTGGTAAGAATGTCTACAAAGGGAGGAAGGAAAGTTCTTAAAAGAAGAAGAGCAAAAAAAAGAAAAAATCTTGCTCCTCAATGAATCAAAAAATTCTGAAAAAAGAAAGAATAAGAAAAAAAGAAGAGATTAAATCAATATTGAACAAAAAAAGAACACGAGAAGGAATTAATTTTAGATTATATTTTAGTCCAAATGACTTAGGATTTTCAAGAATGGCAATTCTAACAGGAAAAAAAATAGGAAAAGCCACGAAAAGAAATAGAGTCAAAAGATTATTTAGAGAGGCATTCCGAAAAAATAAATACTTATTTAAAGATGGATTGGATATTCTTATAATACCAAAAAATTCAGTGTCAGAAAAAAAATATCAGGAAATCGAAAAAGATTTTATTGAGGTAATAAAGCCATTGATAAGAAATTCGAACAATAGCCTCCTAAATCATCCTTATTGTTAAGATGAAAAAGACCATTTTGTTTCTGATTAAATTATACAAACAATTCTTATCTCCTTTTCTGGGAGATAACTGTAGATTCTATCCTTCCTGTTCATCTTATACCTATGAGGCGATTGAAAAATATGGAGTCTTAAAAGGAGTGTTTTTAGGAACGAAAAGAATTCTAAAATGTCATCCCTTTCATCCAGGAGGCATAGATTTATTAAAATAAAAAATGGAAAAGAGGCTACTTCTTGCTATAGTAATATCTTTTTTAATCATTTTTCTTTACCAGCGTTTTTTTCTGAAGCCCCCTGAGCCTGAGAAGCTAAAAGAGAGCAAATTAATTGAAAAAATTAAAGAGAAAAAACAACCTGAAATTCAAAAAATTAAAACAGAAAAAGAAACTGGTGAATTCATCGAAAAAAATGTAGTAGAAGAAAAAAATATAAAGGAGATAAAGGTAGAAACATCTCTTTTTTCTGCCACATTCTTAAATAAAGGTGGAGTATTAAAAAGCCTTAAAATGAAAAAATACAAGGATGAAAAAGGTTCAAATCTTGAATTAATCTCCCAGAAAAATAATGATAACCTACTTCCTTTGTCTTTAAAAACTGGAAGTTCTGAAATAGATAAGATTTTAAACACTTCCCTTTACAGTCCCTCAGAAGAAAATATCACTTTAAAGAATGGCCAGAGAAAAGATTTGATCTTTTATTTCTCGGATGGGAAGAGTATATCTGGTAAAAAGAAATACAGCTTTACCGGCGGAATTTACACTATGGACATAGAAAATGAAATATATATAAATAATGAGAAAAAGAATTATTCAATCATTCTTACTCCAAGAATAGGAAATCCCCCAGAGGAAGACCTAAAGTCTCACAGGGAATACATAGTTTTCCTCAATTTGAACAACTTAAAGAGAATTGATACAAAGAAACTCAAAGATGGAAAACTATATGATGGCTATCTTACATGGGCTGCATATGATTCAACTTATTTTACTGAAATCGCAATTGTAAACGAGCAATCTTCAATCTCCATAATAACACCAAACTCAAATAAATCTAATGAAAAATATCTTAAGATATTTAAACCAAATTCAATTTATTTTGGACCCAAAGATTATGACCTCCTTCGCTCGATGGGAAATCAGATGGAAAAAGTAATAGATTTTGGCTTTTTTGGAATAATCGCAAAAATTCTATTAAAGGCTCTAAAGTCTATCCACTCTTTCATACCTAATTATGGTTTTTCCATAATTCTGTTAACTCTTATACTTAAAGTAATTCTGTTCCCATTGACATGGTCTTCGAGTATATCAATGGCAAAGATGCAAAAGATTCAGCCTAAAATGAAAGCGATAAGAGAAAAATATAGAAAATATAAAACAGATCCAGAACAACGAAAAAAGATGAATGAGGAAATAATGAAACTCTACAAATCAGAAGGAATAAACCCTGCAGGCGGCTGTCTTCCCCTTATTCTTCAAATTCCAATTCTATGGGGATTTTTTAATCTCCTTTCAAAATCAATTGAAATGAGACATCAACCCTTTATATTCTGGATCAAAGATTTGTCAAAAAAAGACCCTTATTTCGTAACCCCAATACTTATGGGAGCGACTCAATTCATCCTTCAGAAAATGACGCCAACTGGAGGAGACCCTGCTCAAAGAAAATTGATGATGTTCATGCCTGTATTTATGACAATTTTCTTCCTAAATTTTCAAAGTGGGCTTGTTCTCTACTGGCTTACCCAAAATATTCTTCAAATAGGACAGCAATATTTGATTAATAAATTTATTTATAAAAAGGAACATGGAGAAAAAAGAATTCAGAGGAAGAAGTCTTGAAGATGCATTGAACGAAGCTTCAAGATATTTCAGAGAGGATAAATCAAGAATAGAATTTCAAGTTATAGCAGAAAAAACCAAATTTATGGAGTTTAAAAAAAGAGAGATAGTTATATTAGCTGGAATAAAATATTCAAAAGATGAAGAAGAAGTATCAAAATTTCTATCTGAACTCTTGAGGCAGACTCTATTGGATCTTGATTTTAAAATTAAATCAAGAGAAGAAATAATAGAGATTATTCTATTCGGGAATGATAAAAATTTCTTATTAGAACACAAAGGAGAATTACTAAATTCTCTTCAATACTTGTTGAATAAATCATTTTCTAACTATCAAAAGAGAATAGTACTCGATTGTCAGGGTTTTAGAAAAAAAAGGGAAAATAAGTTGATTGAGATTGCTAAACAAACTGCTGAAAATGTAATAAAATCCAAAAAGGACGAGTCAATCGGCCCTTTAAACCCATGGGAAAGAAAGATTGTACATACTACAATCAATAATATCCATGGAGTTATTAGTTCAAGTACTGGCAAGGGATTCCTTAAAAAGGTTGTAATAAGCCCTGTTCAATATGAAAAATAATGATACAATCATCGCCATATCTACTCCATATGGAAGAGGCGGCATAGGGATAGTTAGAGTAAGCGGCAACTCATCTTTAAGCATAATAAAAAAAATATTTATCCCTGTAAAAGGGTGGGATGATTTAAAGCCAAGAGAAATTTTTACCGGCTTTATAATTGATCCTGAAAAACACATTAAAATCCATAAAGCCCTTGTCACCTATTTCAAAGCTCCCAGATCTTATACTGGTGAAGATGTGGTAGAAATCAGCTGTTTTAGCAGTCCTCCTATTCTAAATTATGTGTTACTGTTAGGTATAAAATCAGGCGCGAGGCTGGCAGAACCAGGAGAATTCACTCAGAGAGCTTTTCTAAACGGTAAAATAGACTTGCTCCAGGCAGAGGCTATAAATGATTTGATAATGTCAAACACTCTAAAACAGGCTCTTGTTTCATTCACTCAATCTGAAGGGTTTCTTTCTAAAAAAATTGAAGCCATCAAAAAAAAATTAATAGATATAATTTCTTCTGTAGAAGCGAGCATTGAATTTCCGGACGAGAACTTAGAAATAAATTGGGATCTTTATGGTCTCTGGATAAAACAGCTAATAGAAGATATAAGTAAAATGTTA
Organism: Acidobacteriota bacterium; assembly: GCA_040756905.1. NCBI lineage: Bacteria > Pseudomonadati > Acidobacteriota > Acidobacteriota bacterium. The sequence continues at coordinate 9,908 of JBFLYD010000044.1, read as the reverse complement.
GAAACATTTGAGTATGGTAAGCTTTTAAAAGAGGGATTTTCTCTCTCTATAACCGGAAAACCAAATGTTGGAAAATCCACCCTTTTTAATTCTCTTCTAAAAGAAGAAAGGGCAATAGTAACCCAATTCCCTGGAACCACTCGAGATTATATAAGAGAAACAATTCTTATAAATGACATCCCATGTTCTTTAATCGACACTGCAGGAATTGAAAAATCAAACAACGCTATTGATATTGAAAGCATAAAAAAAGGAGAAGAAATTATTAAAAAATCTGATGGTATCCTCCTTATTTTTGACCTCTCAAAAAGGGTTTCTAAAAAAGATTATGAAATTATCGATAAAGTGAAAAATAAAAACATGATTATTGTGTTTAATAAAATGGATCTTCCCAGAAAACTTGAAACAGAAAAAATTATAAAAATTTTAGACGGAAGACCTTCTGTAGAAATCTCAGCAAAATTAAGGGCAAACCTTAATCAACTTGAAAATTTAATTAATAACTTCTTTGTTTCAGAAATAAAAGAAAGCGAATTTATTCTCAATCTAAGACAGAAGCAGGTTTTGGAAGAGGTGTTAAAGTTTCTTGAAAAAGGGTTCGATTTTTTTGAAAATGGATATAGAGAAGAAATAATCATTGAGGAATTAAAAGGAGCGATGAATTCTCTTGGAAAGCTCACAGGAGAAATTAAAGTTGAGGAAATTATTAACAATATCTTTCAAAACTTCTGTGTTGGAAAATGATGGGTTTTAGAGATTTTGATGTAATCGTTGTTGGTGCTGGACATAGTGGCTGCGAATCAGTTCATATCTCATCAAAAATGGGAATGAGAACAATTCTTATAACTCTTAACCTTGACACCATTGCACAAATGTCCTGTAATCCAGCAATTGGAGGCTTGGCAAAGGGCCATTTAGTTCGGGAAATCGATGCCCTTGGAGGGATCATGGGTACATTAGCTGATGAAACCGGGATACAATTTAGACTTTTAAACCAAAGCAGAGGATATGCAGTTCAAGCTCCTCGAGCCCAATGCGATAAGGTAAAATATAGGATATCGATGAAAAACTTTCTGGAAAAAGTCGAAAATTTAAAGATTTATCAGGGAGAAGTTGTTGATGTCCTCATCCACAGAAAAAAAGCTGTTGGAGTTAGATTAAGAGAAGGAATTGAAATCACTGGAAATTGTGTGATAATTTCTCCGGGAACCTTTTTAAATGGACTGATCCACATCGGGTTAAATTCTTATCCTGCAGGAAGGGCGAACGAACCCCCTTCAATTCAGCTTTCAAGATCCCTTGAAAACTTGGGTTTTAAACTTGGGAGGCTAAAAACAGGGACTCCTATGAGATTGAATAAAAGGACCATTAACTGGGATGTATTTGAACCTCAAGAGGGAGATGAAAACCCAACTCCATTTTCTTTTAGAACAGAAAAAAAGTTACGCAACGAAATTAAATGTTACATAGGGTATACAAACAAAAAAGTTCATGAAATCATCAGAAAAAATCTGGATAAATCTCCTTTATACAGTGGAAAAATCATCGGAATTGGGCCGAGATATTGTCCCTCAATTGAGGATAAAGTGGTTAAATTTCCCCATAAAGAAAGACACCAATTTTTTTTGGAGCCAGAAGGATTGGACACGAATGAAATTTATGTAAATGGAATCTCTTCCAGTTTACCTGTAGAAGTTCAGACCGAAATTTTAAAGAACATTGAAGGCCTTGAGAATGCAGAAATAGTAAGACCAGCCTATGGAATTGAATATGATTTTGTAAACCCCCAGCAGATAAAACATAGTCTCGAAACAATAGAAATAGAAAATCTCTTCTTTGCAGGGCAAATAAATGGAACTTCTGGCTATGAGGAAGCAGCAGCGCAGGGTATTATGGCAGGAATAAACACATCCCTTAAAATAATGAAAAAAGAACCTTTTATTTTAAGAAGAGATGAGGCATATATGGGAGTCCTTCTCGATGATTTAATCAGAAGAGGAGTTGATGAACCATACAGACTTTTCACTTCAAGAGCAGAACATAGATTGATGTTAAGGATTGATAACGCTGACGAAAGGTTAATGAAATATTCATTAAAATATGGACTTATCGAAAAAGATGTTATTGAAAAGTTTCTGGAGAGGAAAAAAAAACTGAAAAAAATCATCGATATGTTAAAAAAAGAAAAGATTTATCTTGAAGAAAAAAAAGAAAAAATTTCATTGGAACAATACTTAAAAAACCCTTCAATAAATTTCAAATGTATATTAAAATATATTCCTGATAAAAATGAGATAATGAATCTTAAAGAGGAAGAAATTAAGTATATCGAAGCGGAAATAAAATACAGTGGGTATATTGAAAAAGAGAAAAAAGAAATAAAAAAATTATTAAAAGAATATTCTAAAAAAATTCCCGATGGTTTAAATTTTGATAACGTTTCTGGATTATCTAAAGAGATTGTTGAGAAATTGAAAAAATTTAAGCCATTAACTCTTGGAGAAGCTTCAAATATTCCAGGGATGACGCCAGCTGCATTAAAAATATTAGCTATCTATATACATCTAATACAACAAAAAGCAAATGAAGCAAATAATTAAAAACTCCTTTGCATATCTTAATCCAGCCCAGGTAGATCAATTCGATTTTTTTTTCCATTTTTTAAAAGAATGGAATGAAAAAATGAATTTAGTTTCGAGAAAAAATTTTGATATTAATTTTTTAAATTTATTATCTATAAGTCTGTTCATGGGAGAAAAAATATCCCCTTACAATTCTCTTGTAGATGTCGGAGCAGGTGCTGGATTTCCAAGTATTCCCTTAAAAATCCTTAATAACAGAGCTGAAATAATCCAAATTGAACCCGATAAAAAAAAAGTTTATTTTTAAAAAAATTAAAAGAGGCATTTTCATTTTTGGATATTGAAGTTTTAGGGTTGGATTTCAATTCTTCATTAAAAATTTTTAAAATGAAAAAACAAAAATTTGATTATTTAGTCTCAATGGGAATAAAATATAAAGAAAAATTTGTTAGGCATGATTTAGAAATGATTAAAATTGGATATGCATTTGTAACAGGCGAAAATGAAATTAAAAGACTCAAAAATATAAAAAAAATGAAAAGTTTTGAATGGGAATTATATCAAATACCTAAAAAAGCCAGGCTATTTCTATTGATTTTAAAAAATGTTTCACGTGGAACATTATGAAGAAAAAAATTTTGGCTGTAGCAAATCAAAAAGGAGGGGTAGGTAAAACCACTACTGTTATAAACCTTGGTGCTTCCTTATCTGCTGCAGAGATAAGAGTTTTGATCGTTGACATGGATCCCCAGGGTAATGCAACAAGCGGACTCGGGTTCAAAAGAGATGAAATTAATCCTGGCATTTTTGAAACAATAACCCAAGAAGCCTTAATCCATGATTCGATTATCAAAACAAAATTAAAATATTTAGATTTATGCCCCTCAACAAAATCCCTTGCATCAGCAGAAATTGAGTTTTTGCATTGGGAAGATAGAGAAAAAAAGCTTCGTTTATCACTCTCATCATTGGAAAATAAATATCAATATATACTAATCGATTGCCCGCCATCTCTGGGTTATCTTACACTTAATTCTTTAGTTGCCGCAACTTCTGTTCTGATACCCCTTCAATGCGAATATTATGCCCTTGAAGGCCTTTCTGACCTCCTTGATACATTTGAAGAGGTTAGAAAGTACTTAAATCCAATGCTTGAGCTGGAGGGAATACTTCTTACAATGCATGATGAACGAACGAATCTATCCAATCAGATTGAGAAGGAAGTAAGAGAACTATTTAGACAAAAGGTTTTCAGCACTGTAATCCCAAGAAATGTAAAATTAGGAGAGGCTCCAAGCTTTGGCCTTCCTATAATACTCTATGATATAAAATCTAAAGGAGCCATTTCCTACATGAATTTGGCAAAGGAGATATTAAAAAATGAGTAGAAAGGTTCTTGGAAGAGGGATAAGAGATCTTATTTCTGAGGATATTTCTCTGTTAAGAGGTGAAAGATATTCTGAAATTGACATTGATTTAATTAAACCGAATGAGTTGCAGCCGAGAGTTAAATTCTCAGACGATTCTTTAGATGAATTAGCTAACTCGATGAAGGAAACAGGCGTATTACAGCCAATAATCGTTGTGTCAGACGAAAGCTATTTCAGAATAGTTACAGGAGAAAGAAGATGGAGAGCAGCACAAAAAATAGGAATAAAAAGAATTCCAGCAATCATCAAAAAAATTCCACCTGAAAAACAGCTGGAACTCTCTCTTATTGAAAATATCCAGAGAGAGGATTTAAACCCTCTGGAAATTGCTACTGCATATCATCATCTTGTGGAAGGAATGGGTTTAACCCAGGAAGAAGTAGCTGAAAAAATAGGAAAAGACAGAAGCTCTATCGCAAATTATTTAAGGCTCCTCAAACTTCCTAAGGAAATTAAAGATGCCTTGGCAGAGAACAAAATTTCAATGGGCCATGCAAGAGCACTCCTTTCAATTGAAAATGAAGAAGATCAAAAAATATTGTGTGCTATCACAATAAAAAAAGATTTATCTGTAAGAGAACTTGAGAAAATAATAAAAAGGATGAAAAAGAAAAAAGAATCAAGGATAGGTATACAAATTGACCCTGATATTCTCAATATCGAGGAAGAATTAAGAAAATTTTTTGGAACTCAAGTAAAGATAAAAAAGACAAAAAAAGGAGGGTATATTTCAATAAAATTTTTCTCCGACAATGAATTAAACAGAATTTTAAAATTAATGAGGGAAAGGATGTAAAATGTCCAAAAAAAAGAGTGAATTGAGCAACTTAGTAGGTTTTATTGATAAGGGAACTGAATTTAATGGAGAATTAAATTTTACTGGTTCTTTCAGAATTGATGGAATTTTTAAGGGAAAAATTTCCTCAGATTCATCGTTATTAATAGGAGAAAACGGAGAGGTTGAAGCAGATATATCCATAGGAAGTGTGTACATAAATGGACTCGTAAAGGGAAAAATTATTGCAAAAGATAGGGTTGAAGTTCACAACAAAGGAAGAATATTTGGTACAATAGAAACCTCTATACTTGTAATAGAAGAAGGTGCCTATTTCGAAGGAAATTGTATCATGAATACAAAAAAATGAAAAAAGCCCTTGGAATCATCCCTGCTCGATATGCATCTTCCAGGTTTATGGGGAAACCTTTAGCTATGATAAAAGACAAACCTATGATTATATGGGTGTACGAAAGAGCAAAAAAGGCTAAGCTTCTAAGAGATGTTATTGTGGCAACTGATAGTTATGAAGTACAAAGAAAAGTAGAGAAATATGGAGGAAATGCTTTGATAACCTTTTCATCTCATAGCACTGGCACGGAAAGAATAGCAGAGGTTTCAGAAAAATATGATGATGAACTAATAGTCAACATACAGGGAGATGAACCATTAATATCTCCTTTAATCATCGACAAAATGGTGGAAGAACTTCAGGATATCACCATTGATATTGTAACAGTAAAAGAAAAAATTCTCGATGATTCATACTTGAGCCCTAATATGGTAAAAGTAATAACAGATTTAAAAGGCTTTGCAATTTACTTTTCAAGGTCTCCAATTCCATACTGCAGGCAAGACAACAGAATTTATTTCAAACACATTGGAGTTTATGGATTCAAAAAACAAATTCTGTTAAATCTCGTTAAGCTGAGCCCTTCTCCTCTGGAAAGAATCGAAAACCTGGAGCAACTAAGGGCAATTGAATATGGATATAAGATAAAAGTTATAGAATCTCCGTACCATACAATTGGAGTTGATACACCTGAAGATATAGAAAAAATAGAAATGGAGCTTAAAAATGCCATCTAAATATATATTTATAACAGGCGGGGTTGTTTCATCTCTGGGAAAAGGAGTGGCAGCTGCTTCAATTGGAATGCTACTGGAAAATAGAGGCTATCGAGTTGCCCTTCAGAAATTTGATCCTTATTTAAACGTTGACCCGGGCACTTTAAGTCCCTACCAGCATGGAGAAGTATTTGTTACTGATGATGGAGCTGAAACCGATTTGGATCTGGGCCATTATGAAAGATTTACTTCCTTAATAACATCCAAAGAAAACAACTGGACCGCAGGAAGAATTTATAATGCGATAATCAATAAAGAAAGAAAGGGAGATTTTTTGGGGAAAACAATTCAAGTAATTCCCCATGTAACTGACGAAATTAAGAATGCGATTTACTCAATTTCAGATAGTTTTGATATAGTTATTGTAGAAATAGGAGGAACTGTAGGAGATATTGAAAGCCTTCCATTCTTAGAAGCAATAAGACAAATACGACAGGAGTTAGGAAAAGAAAATACTCTTTTTATACATCTTACTCTTGTTCCTTTCATCCCGGCCGCAGGAGAACTAAAAACAAAGCCAACCCAGCATAGTGTGAAAGAATTAAGAGAAATTGGTATTCAGCCAGATATTATATTATGCAGAACAGATAGATTTCTTTCTAAAGAAATTAAGAGTAAAATCGCCCTTTTTACAAATGTCCCAGAAGAAGCAGTTATTACTGCAAAAGATGTAAATACCGTTTATGAGATTCCCCTTGTATTTTCCCAGGAAGGCATCGATAGCATAATTTTAAAACTGTTAAATTTAGATGATAAAGGTAATGATTTGAATAAATGGGTTGAAATGGTGGAAAAGATTAAAAACCCTGTTGACGAAGTAGATATTTATTTGATCGGAAAGTATACAGGATTAACAGATTCTTATAAAAGTTTGAACGAGGCATTAATCCATGGAGGAATTCCATTTAGATTAAAGGTAAATATTATATGGACATCCTCTGAGGGAGGAATGGAAACAGAAGAAACAGAAGAGATCTTGAAAGATGCTGATGGAATATTAATCCCAGGAGGATTTGGGAAAAGAGGAATAGAAGGGATGATAAATGCAATAAGATTTGCAAGGGAAACAAAAACACCTTTTTTTGGAATCTGCCTTGGAATGCAATGCGCCTCTATTGAATTTGCTCGAAATGTATGCAATCTGAAGAATGCAAACAGTGAGGAATTTGACCCTGATACAGAATATAAAATTTTTCTTAAGTTAAGAGAATTAAAAGGAATTGAAGATATGGGCGGAACGATGAGGCTCGGAAAATACAGATGTGTTCTCGAAAAAAATTCTTTAGCTTATAAAATTTATCAAAAGGATGAGATATGGGAAAGGCACAGGCATAGATATGAATTTAATCCTGAAATGGAAAAAATTATGGCATCTAATGGATTGAAAATTACTGGAAGATATCCTGAGAAGAACCTGGTTGAAATAATTGAATTATCAAATCATCCATGGTTTATCGGGTGTCAGTTTCATCCTGAGTTTAAATCAAAGCCTTTAGATCCCCACCCTCTATTTAAAAGTTTTATAAAGGCCTGTTATGATCACAGGATAAATAAGAAAAAATGACAGAAATTTTTATAGGAGAAAAAATCAAGATCCCATCAGAATGCTTTTTTTTAATAGCTGGACCATGTGTAATTGAGAACGAAAAACATACCTATTTTATGGCAAAAAATTTAAAAAGAATCACTGATGAATTAAACATTCCATTCATATTTAAATCTTCCTACGACAAAGCAAATAGGCTCTCCATAGATTCCTATAGAGGACCTGGCATTAAAGAAGGATTGAAGATTCTATCAAACATAAAAAAAGAACTTGAGATCCCTGTTCTCTCAGATGTCCATGAAACAAATCAAATTGAATTAGCAGCTGAGGTTCTTGATGTGATCCAAATTCCAGCGCTTCTCTCAAGACAGACAGACCTCGTTGTTGAGGCAGCGAAGACAAATAAGCCAATAAACCTTAAGAAAGGGCAATTTCTCTCTCCTTGGAATGTAAAAAATATCGTAGAAAAAGCCCTTGCCCAGGGAAATCATTCTATTTTAATAACAGAAAGGGGAACTACATTCGGATATAACAACTTAGTGGTTGACTTTAAATCTATACCCATTATGAAAGAATTTGGATTTCCTGTTATTATCGATGCAACTCATGCCGTTCAACTACCTGGAGCTGCTGGTACTTCCTCAGGAGGGAATTCAAAATTTACACCCCACATGGCAAAAGCAGGAATCGCAGTTGGAGCTGATGGAGTCTTCTTGGAAGTTCATGAAAATCCAGAGAAAGCTCTTTCCGATGGACCAAATTCTCTAAGATTGGATGAGTTATATTCTTTATTAAGAGAACTAAAGAAATTATATAAATTAATAAATAAAAGGGGATAAAAATGGTTGAAACAGGTAAAAGAGTTATAGAAATTGAAGCACTCGCAATCCAGAAACTTAAAGAAAATCTTGACAGCAATTTTACAAAAGCTGTTGAGCTTCTTTTTTCATCTAAAGGAAGAATAATAGTCACTGGAATGGGTAAATCTGGAATCATAGCAAGAAAAATTTCGGCAACAATGACATCAACAGGCTCGCCTTCCATATTCATGCATCCTGCTGATGCAGTTCATGGAGACTTAGGAATAATTCTTTCTGATGACATAATAATAGCAATATCTTACAGTGGCGAAACTATAGAAATATTGAATTTGATAAATTTCATAAAAAGAATGGGAACTAAATTGATAGCAATAACTGGTAATACAAATTCCACCCTTGCAAAAAATAGTGATGTTATTTTAAACATTAGTGTCGAAAAAGAAGCCTGTCCAATAGGACTAGTTCCTACAACTTCTACTACAGCTGCTCTTGTTATGGGAGATGCCCTTGCAGTAGCCTTAATGGAGAAGAAGGGATTCTCCGAGGAAGAATTTCTTTTCTATCATCCTCGAGGTCAGATAGGAAAGAACCTTTTAAAAGTAAAACATCTTATGCATGTAGGAGATGAGGTCCCTGTCGTGAAAGTAACAGATCCAATGGAAAAAGTTTTAAAAATAATGACTGAAAAAAAATTAGGTGTTACATCAGTTATAGATCTGAACAATAAACTTGTTGGAATTATTACAGATGGGGATTTAAGAAGGCTTTTAATAAAATACGGAAATATTCTTGATAAGACAGCTCAAGAATGTATGCATGAGAATCCTCTAATAATTGATGAAGAAGAAATGGCGACCAAAGCTTTAAATTTAATGGAAGAAAAAAAGATCACCTCCCTTTTAATAAAGAATTCAGATGGTGGAATTAAGGGAATTGTTCACCTCCATGATCTATGGAAAACAGAGATGTTTTAATGGATTTTAAAAAAAGAATCTCAAAAATCAGACTTTTAATAATCGATGTGGATGGAACACTTACAGATGGAACTCTTTTTGTGCTCCCAAATGGCGAAGAAGTTAAAGGCTTCAATGTAAAAGATGGCACAGGGATGGTCATGGCAAGATTAGCTGGAATAGAAATTGCTGTAATAACAGGAAAACATTCAGAGTCCATCAGAAAAAGAATTGAAACAATCGGGATAAAAGAATATTATCAGGGAATATCAAATAAGTTATTGATTTTCAATAAATTATTGAAGAAATATAGTTTAAAAAAAGAAAATTGCTGTTATATAGGAGATGATATCGGTGATATTCCACCCATGAAACAATCTGGATTTGCAGCCTCTCCTTCTGATTCCCATGAAAAAGTAAAAGAGATATCTCACTTTATTACAGAATCTCCAGGAGGAAAAGGAGCAGTAAGGGAAGTTATAGATTTAATCCTTAACACCCAGGATAAGATGGATTATGCAGTTAAAAAATTCAATCAAATTAAATTAGTGTATATTCCGATCCAAAGTGGCCATCGATTCCGATTCAAACCGGCCACTGATTCTGATTGAAAGTGGCCACCCATTCCGATTTATTCCGGCCACTTTTTCGATGAAATCAGAATTTGAAAAAG